>JANMCB010000203.1:0-12005 GCA_031360805.1 Rhodoferax sp. | reverse complement strand
GTGTAAAAAATGGCTCTAGCCCTCGTATTATATAAATAGTTTGCTACTATTTATATAGTATCCGGCCATCGCTGACAGAGACTGCTCCCAAGTGAGCATCAGAAACCGGCGGGGGTCACTTATTGTTGACCCGCCAGTTTCCCGTCTGAAAGTGGTATTTAGCGACCGAAAGAGCCGCGATTGCCGCCGGGCCCGCGCGACCCACCGCCGCCGCCGCCGCCGCCGTAGCCGCCGCCAGAGCGTCCACCGCCTGCGCCGCCACCCGAGTTGCGATTGCCGCCACCATATCCGCCACCGCCACCGCCACCACCGCTGCGGCGTGCGCCACCGCGCTCGGCCATCATGTCAACACTGGTGCGCATGGGGTCAGGCTGGCCGCCTGTGGCGGGACGCTGCGGTTGGCCGTTTCCGCCACCCATGCCGCCGTTGTGTCCACCACCGAACCCGCCGCCGGAGCGGTTGCGGTCCTGCGGCGCACGTGCGCCAAAATTGCGCGGTGCGTGGTTGGTGGGCTGGCTTTCATTCTGGCCCTGATCACCGTCGTCGCTGCGAACCACATTGCGGTTGGCATTGCGGGCAGCACCTTGGTTGTTATTGGTGCGACCTGCTGCGCCGCCACCGTTGCCTCGCGAGGCACCTTGTCCAGCGCGCCCACCGCCACCGGGGCCCCGGCCAGCGCCGCCACCATTGGCGCCCTTGCTTTCCCGCACGCGGGTCAGCATCTCAGTGCGCGCCGCGCGGCCTGCTGCCATCATGACGTCACGGCCAGGCGCCTTGCCGGCACCGCCCCAGATCGTCTGGCGACCCATGGCAATGGGTTCTGCGATCTCGCCCGGCTCCGGTGCGAACCCTTCAACGACCTTGACTTCGATGTTCTGTTTGGTGAAGCGTTCGATGTCCTGCATGAACCCCTCTTCGTCCAGGCACACCAGGTTCACAGCAGCGCCGTCGGCACCTGCACGGCCAGTGCGGCCAATGCGGTGAACGTAGTCTTCGCTGACGTTCGGAATCTCGTAGTTCACCACATGCGGCAAGTCGTCAATGTCGATGCCGCGGGCGGCGATGTCTGTGGCCACCAGTGCGCGGATCTCGCCGCTCTTGAAGCCGGCCAGCGCCTGCGTACGGGCCGTCTGGCTCTTGTTGCCATGCAGGGCCATGGCGTGGATCCCATTCTTGGTCAAAAACTCAGCCACATTGTTGGCACCGAATTTGGTGCGCGTGAACACCAGCACCTGGCTCCAGTTCTGCTCCTGGATGATGTGCGCCAGCAACGCCTTCTTCTTGCCACGGCCAACCGGGTGGATCACTTGCGTGATGCGCTGCACCGTGGTGTTGCGCGGCGTGACCTGCACACTCTGCGGGTTCTTGAGCAATGTCGCTGCAAGGTCACGAATTTCGTCGCTGAAAGTGGCCGAGAACAGCAGGCTTTGCTTGTCCCTGGGCACAACGGCCAGTACTTTCTTCACGTCATGGATAAATCCCATGTCCAGCATGCGGTCAGCTTCGTCAAGCACCAGCATTTGCACCTGGCCCAGGTCCAGCACGCCTTGCTGAAGCAGGTCCAGCAGGCGCCCGGGCGTAGCCACCAGGATGTCAACGCCTTTTTTGACTTTGCTGATTTGCGGGTTCATGCCGACGCCGCCAAAAATCACGGTCGAGGTCAAGTCCAGAAACTTGCCGTAGACCCGTACCGATTCCTCAACCTGCGCGGCCAATTCGCGCGTGGGCGTGAGCACCAGTGCGCGGATGCCCTTGCCTCCAAATTTGTTCTGTACGCTTGTGCCAATGCTAAGCTTGTGCAGCATTGGCAGCACGAAGGCCGCCGTTTTTCCGGTGCCAGTCTGTGCACCACCGAGCAGGTCGTGGCCGTCCAGCACCATGGGGATGGCCTCGGCTTGAATCGCGGTGGGTGTTTCATAGCCATGCTCGCGCACAGCCTGTACGATGGCCGCAGCCAGCTTCAAATCTTCAAAGTTCATGAGTTGTTGTTGCACCCATCCATAGGTGCTGGGGATATCGGCCTGTCCGGGTGCTTATTCGCACCGGATCAGTCAAGGCCGATAGGGTCAAAAGTGAAGCGGCAAGACGCGTCAATGGGTTGCGACGCGAAAGAAACGCTTCCAGCAAGGTGCTGACATTGTGGGCAACTGAAACGCCACAACTATCAGCATTGTCTCATGGAACACCATGTTGTGGAAAAACAGGCCGCTCAGCATGGGCGTCGCGACCCTAAAATGCACAAAGCTGCCAGATCGGGTCTGGCCACAAATCCATTCTGCGGGGAGAATGTTCTGCACACATGAGTGCGTTGGCGAACAGTTCGCCGGCGCGGCAGCAGGTGGCCATGCGCCGGGTTGGTCCTTTGATCCTGTGGGAGTGATTGAAAATGATGTTTCCAATGCCGCGGATCGGAGTGGCCGACGAGAGGGCCAACGCCAAACCTGCATTGCGGGACTGCCTTGAGGCGGTTCTGCAACAGTCAGACCAGTTGATGGCGTCGATCCTGGACGGGCTAGGCTCGGCCAAACCCCAGCAACTCGGGTCAAGCAAAGGACATGCAACCGGGCAGGCGCCAGGTGGCACCAAGTTGGCCGGCGCGAATGCTGCGCAGATTCGTGCCGTGCAATATTTGGGGCTCCATGGGGATGCCGTCAAGAAAGCCTTTGCCATCGAATTGCGCACGGCGCTTTACAACCGGGGCGCGCATGACATGGCCGTCAAGCCGATCCTGCGGTTTGACGATTTTCAGTTCCTGGACGAGAAGGAGATTGACTCAAACATCGAATTTGCAATGGCGCAACAGGAGGTATCGCAGGCTGTTGAGGATGTCCTGCCACCTTTGAATGCGCTCATCAGCAACCTGCTGGGGCTGGTGTCTGTGCAGTCTCAACTCAACCCTTTGAAGCCGGATTCCTTTGTGCAGGCGATGCGTTCCAGCCTGGGCGCGCATGTCCACGACCATGAGGTCCGGGTGGTGCTGTTGACCCGTGCGGCCAGTCTGTTGGGCGTGTCGCTACGCCAGCTCTACAAGGACGTGACCAACTGGTTGCGCTCGCAGGGGGTTGAAGCGGCGCTGCCACAGGGCGTCACACCAGGCGGCGTGGGAGTCTCGGGCGTCAAGCTGCCAGAGACCGCGGTGAGCCGGACTTTGCTCACGCTGGACAAACTGCGCCGCCTGCTGGCGGGCGACTTTGACCCCCGGGCCACGGCATCGGCACCCAAAGATTTCCTGCACACGGTGCCATTTTCAGTGGTTGCGCTGGAAGACCTGAAGCTGGTTGAACCGATGATGATGCGCCTGGCCAAACGGGCCAAGCAACGTGATGTGATGGACGCCCAGAAACCGGGCGCCACGTTTGGCAACTCGGGCATGCTCGCCAACGACCAGCCTCAAAGCCGGCAGCTTGGGCAGGAGCTCAGTGGCGAGGTGGTTCGACTCATGCTTGAGAATCTGATGAACGATGCCCGCCTGTTGCCCCGGGTGCGCGAGTTCATCAAAGAGCTTGAACCGGTGTTGCTCGAGCTGTCGCGTCAGGACCCACGTTATTTCAGCGAGCGCCAGCATCCTGCGCGGCAATTGCTGGATCGCATGACACACCGCAGCCTGGCGTATTCTTCCGAAAGTGATGAGGGTTTTGGCAGGTTCTCCAAGGCGATCTCCAATTCAATCCAGGTTTTGACTGGCGGTGAGGGTGACGCTGCGTCGTTCGCCCGCGTACTGCGCAAACTTGAGGAAGGCTGGGCGCGCGACGAAGATGCCCAGCGCAAGCGCCACGAAGAAAGCGCGCGCGCCCTGTTGCATGCCGAGCAGCGCAACATGCTGGCGCAGCGATTTGCGGAAGAACTCCAGAAGCAATTGCTCGACAAGGATGTGCCAGACATGATCAGCACATTCCTGCGTGGACCCTGGGCGCTGGTCATGGCCGAATCGCAACTGAGCCGCACCGGCGGCTTGCCAGATCCAGACGGGTATTCAGCACTGGTGGATGACTTGATCTGGAGCGTGCAATTGCGTTTGACGCGCCGCAACCGCTCCAAACTGGTGCAAATGGTGCCCAACCTGCTGGTCAAACTCCGCCAGGGATTGCAACTCATCAATTACCCGGAGGAGCGCATTCCGGTCCTCTTCGATGCCTTGGTGACGGTGCATGAACAGGCCTTCGAAGGTCCTGCGGTCGCGGAGAGCCCGGCTGGCCAGTTCCCCGCCGCTGCCGTCACCACCGAAGCAGACCCGGATGCAGTCACCGTGGGGCCTGAGAATATTGAAGATCTTGCCAATTCGTCAGCGGATGATCCGTGGCTCGTTGACGCCGAGGCGAACGAGTCTGGCTATCTGGGCGCCGAAGGGGTTGACGACGGGCTGGATTTCTCTGTCGACTCTATTTTGCCGGACGATGCAGAACCGAGCCCCTGGTCGGTTGCTGATCTGGCAATTGGTTCATGGGTTGAATTGAAACTGGACGGCACCTGGGTGCGCGCTCAAATGACCTGGGCCAGCCCGCACCTGACGCTGTTCATGTTTGTGTCCGGCCGGGGGCTGGCGCATTCGATGTCACGCCGGACGATGGACCGACGGCGCTCCCAGGGACTGATCCGGGTGGTGTCAGACGGCAATGTAGTCGGCAGTGCACTGGATGCGGTGGCACAGACCGCGCTGAGAAACAACCCCGACCGCGAACCCGTTTGATGGGGTTTGGCGGATTGAAATAGGGTTCAACACCGCCCGTTGGCGAGCCGGGAAGCCGTGGCAATGTGCGGCAGCGTCGATAATGCAGTCTTTACATTGCAATCCACCCGAATTCTCACGCTATGGCTCAATACGTATTTTCAATGAACCGTGTCGGCAAGATGGTGCCGCCCAAGCGGTTCATCCTCAAGGACATTTCGCTCAGTTTTTTCCCGGGCGCCAAGATTGGCGTTTTGGGGACCAATGGCTCGGGCAAGTCCACGCTGCTGAAAATCATGGCCGGCGTCGACAAGGAGATCGAGGGCGAAGCAACGCCCATGGCCAATTTGAGGATCGGGTATCTGCCGCAGGAACCGCAGTTGGACCCGACACAGACCGTGCGTGAAAGCGTTGAGGCCGGCATGGGTGACGTTTTCACGGCCAAAGCGCGTTTGGAAGAAATTTACGCCGCCTATGGCGAAGAAGACGCCGACTTCGACAAGCTGGCCACTGAGCAGGCCGAAATGGAAGCCATCATCGCCAGTGCGGGTACGGATTCCGAACACCAGCTCGAAATTGCCGCCGACGCGCTGCGCCTGCCACCGTGGGATGCCAACATTGGTGTTTTGTCTGGCGGTGAAAAGCGCCGCGTTGCCTTGTGCCGGTTGTTGTTGTCCAAGCCCGACATGCTGCTGCTGGATGAGCCGACCAACCACCTTGATGCCGAATCGGTCGACTGGCTGGAGCAGTTCCTGCAGCGCTACCCCGGCACCGTAGTTGCCATCACCCACGACCGCTACTTTCTGGACAATGCCGCCGAATGGATTCTGGAGCTAGACCGCGGCTCCGGCATTCCCTACAAGGGCAACTACAGCGACTGGCTGCAGCAGAAGCAGGATCGCCTGGTGCTCGAACAGAAGGGCGAAGAGTCTCGCGCCAAAGCGTTGAAGAAAGAGCTGGAGTGGTCGCGCCAGAACCCCAAGGCACGCCAGGCCAAAAGCAAGGCGCGGCTGGCGCGTTTTGAAGAGCTGTCGGATTTTGAATACCAGAAGCGCAACGAGACCAACGAAATTTTCATTCCCGTGGCTGAGCGTCTGGGCAATGAAGTTATTGAATTCGTCAATGTGAGCAAATCTTTTGGCGACCGCCTTTTGATTGACAACCTGAGCTTCAAAGTGCCAGCCGGTGCCATCGTGGGCATTATTGGCCCGAACGGCGCAGGCAAGTCCACGCTGTTTCGGATGATCTCCGGGCAGCAGAAGCCGGACAGTGGTGAAGTCAAAATTGGCTCGACCGTGAAGATGGCCTTTGTGGACCAGAACCGCGATGACCTGGCGAACGAAAAAACCGTCTGGGAAGATGTCTCGGGCGGGCTGGACATCCTGAACGTCGGCAAATTCCAGATGGCGAGCCGCGCCTACTGCGGGCGCTTCAACTTCAACGGCGCCGACCAGCAAAAACGCGTCGGTACGTTGTCAGGCGGCGAGCGCGGGCGCTTGCACCTCGCTAAAACCCTGATTGCGGGCGGCAACGTCCAGATGCTCGACGAACCGTCCAACGACCTGGATGTGGAGACGCTGCGCGCACTGGAAGACGCCTTGCTGGAGTTTGCCGGATCGATCATGGTCATCAGCCACGATCGCTAGTTCCTGGACCGCATCGCCACCCACATCCTGGCCTGCGAGGGTGACAGCCAGTGGACCTTCTTTGACGGCAATTACCAGGAATACGAAGCCGACAAGAAAAAGCGACTGGGCGAGGAGGGCGCCAAACCGAAACGCATGCGCTTTAAGGCCATGAAATAATTAAATTTCTGGGCTCCGCCGCTTTTCAAGCTTTCAGGAGCTTTTGCCGCACCAGGTCAATGTGGTTTCGCAGCGAGTACAGCTCATCGGTGTATGACAGCGGCACGGTCACTTTCTCGGCATGGGCTTCCAGTTCTTCAAGTTCGCTCAGCAGGGCGCTTGAGGATTCACTTTTCTCAGCCAACCGGTCTTCGATATTGCGAAGCTGGCCGTACCAGCGAAAGATCCGCGAGCGAATCCTGAACTGGTACACCGGCGGAACAATCCGCGACAGTGGCAGCAACACCGCGATGATGATGCCCAGGGCCAGCCACATGCGCTCCATCAGATTGGCCATTGAAAACGGCAAATACCGCTGCAGCAGCGGTACGCCGTTGCGGATGGTGCGCTCGGCTTCCTGCGCAAGCGGAAACTCCGTGTTGGCGACATTCGGGTACTCATGGGCGCGGTTGAACCAGCCCGCGTTGCCATGCAGCTTCAGTGACGCTTGTGAGAACAGCTGCAGCACGGCCGGATGCACGCCTTCACGTGCCAGCAGCGTGGTGGTGGGCGCCACCAGCCGCACGTCGGTGGACGGCACATCGCCCGCAAGGTCAACCACGCCGCGCGGCAGCGAGACTGGCGTCAAAAACGAGAATCGCCGTGAGTAAGCCTCATTCTGGTTGAAGTCCAGCAGCTTCACGCCAGGCGTTTGCAGCAGCATCTGGACCATGGACGACTCCGGCGCAGAAGCAAACACCAGCGCATCCACTTCGCTGGCCAGAAACGCGACGGTCGCGGGGGTTTGCTCGAGCCGGGTGAGCTTGAGCGCGGCAGATTCCAGGCGGTTGACTTCAAACAGTTTTTCCATCAAGGCGGGCACGCCACTGCCCACCGTGCCAACGTTGATGCGCAGCGCCTTGAGTTGTCCAAACGAAGTCAAAGTGTCACTCCCTGTGGCGTCCTTTGCCGCCTGGGTGCGGTAGAACAACCAGAGCGGCTCAACGAACAGGCTGCCCAACGACTCGATGCCGCTGTCGGTATTGGTCTGAGTTTCATCACTGCCACCCTGAACGAAACCCAGGTCTGCCTTGCCCTCGCGCAGCAGTTGCAGATTGGCTGACGAGCCTTCGCTGGGCAGCAAACGGACATATATGCCACTTTGCGCCATGGCTTTGGCATAGCGCGTTCCAAACTCAGAATAGGCGCTTTGAGCGGGACCGGTGGCCAGCGTGACATATTTGGGCGGATTGGGGTCCAGCCACCAGTAAGCCACCACCAGCAGCGTGATCGCCAGCAAAATGAACGGACCGGCTGACACCAGCATGGCCCGCATGGACAGCAATGCATAGGTAATTTTTTTGGCCATGGGGTCAGGTGCCTTTCATAGCTGGGTATTTTGCGCCCGCAAGCTCTGCAGCCGACGGCCAGTGGTTGCCGCCCCAGGCCGTGCCGGTCGCCGCCCGGATCGCCCGCACAACCGCGCGCGCGGTGACTTCGGCCGCCAGCGTACTCAAGACCATCATGCCAGCGACTTTGCCCGAAGCGCCGGTGCCCAACGCAAACAGGGTGTCACCATCGCTCATGGTGTGCACCGGATTGACCGCGCGGGCCAGCCCGTCGTGTGAGACTTGCGCCAGCCGGTGCGCCTGCGCTTTGGTCAACGCCGCGTCCGTGGCAACCACACCGATGGTGGTGTTGGTTCCCGCCAGCAAGGGTTGCGGAGGGTCGCCTGCGATGATGGCGTTGCGAATATTGAGCAAGGCTTTACCGTCTTCGGTGCGCGCGCCTGCGATGACCTGGCCCGAGTCCGGGTCCACCACATCCCCCAGCGCATTGCAAACCACCAGTGCGCCGACGGTGATGCCGTCCACCGTGATGGACGCACTGCCAACGCCTCCGCGCATGGCGCGGGCAATGCCGTAGAGTTTGCCCACCAATGCGCCTGCACCGGCGCCGACATTTCCATCCGCCGGGGGCGCATTGCTGCTGGCTTCACACGCGGCATAACCGGCTTGCGCGTCAGGCCGGATGCGGGCGTCGCCCACTGGCAGGTCAAACAGTACGGCCGCCGGTACGATGGGCACCAGGCCATACTTCACGTCCAACCCGATGCCCTGTTGTTCAAGCCATTGCATCACGCCGCCTGCGGCATCGAGGCCCCAGGCGCTGCCACCGGCCAGGAG
Organism: Rhodoferax sp.; assembly: GCA_031360805.1. Classification (GTDB taxonomy): domain Bacteria; phylum Pseudomonadota; class Gammaproteobacteria; order Burkholderiales; family Burkholderiaceae_C; genus JANYCG01. Next base: position 3,369 of record JANMCB010000203.1, on the reverse strand, counting down.
CACAGCGTGCACTCGATCCACCAGGTTGCCGGGGTGCAGCAGGTCAGTCTCGCGGGTACCGGGTGCCGCCCCTCGCACATCCACGCCGCCCACCGCGCCTTCGCGGGCGATGATGACGGTGCACCCCGTGGGACGGCGGGCATCCGTGAAATGGCCCACTTCGATGCCCTTCACATCGGTGATGGAACTTGAGTCGTTGGTGGCGGTTGGGGCAGTCATGACAAAATCATTATCCACACCCTTTCCAGCTACGCGTTTGCGATTTTCATGACAAGACACATCCCTTCGGTCCGCATTGCACTTGAGACTGACCAGCCCAATCTGACTAAGGGGCAAAGAACGTTCAACACCCTGGTCAAAAAAATTGAAGCCAGCCGCCAGGAACTGGGTCTGTGGCAGGTTGCCTTCGAGGGTTACCAGCAAAAAGTAGCTGGAGAATGCGTGCCGCTGCAAAAGTCATTCGCCGAGCTGCGCATCGAATTTCTGCATACTTTGGACCGTGCGCTGGACCAGCACAAGGTAACCCGGGCAGAGCGCGAGTTCGTGCAAAACCTCATTTGCGAGGTGGCACATATCCTGATTGTCCAGACCGGTGATGAAGCGTTGAAAGCCCTGTACAACAAGCATGGTGATTTTGACTTTGACACTGAGGAAGCGGCCGCCGCCAAAGAACTCAAAAGCCGGATGACGCAATTGTTTGGCATTGACCCCGATGAGGACGGGCTTGAACAGGGCGCATCGCCGCAAGAACTGCTTGAGAAAATTCAGGCCAAGGTGGCGCAGGAGCAGGCGCGCCGCCAGGATGAGGCAGGCCAGCACCCTTCGCAAACAAAGACGCCCAAACAGCAGGCGCGGGCCGACAAAGCCCGGCTTGAAGCCGAAACCACCAGCCTGTCAATCCGCGAGGTTTACCGAAAGCTGGCAAGTGCCCTGCATCCGGACCGCGAGCCTGATGCGGCCGAACGCGCGCGAAAAACCACGCTCATGCAACGCGTCAATCAGGCCTACGCCAGCAAAGACCTGCTGCAACTTCTGGAGCTGCAGCTGGAGCTGGAGCATATAGACGCGAAGGCGATTGCCGGCCTGTCTGAAGACCGCCTGAAACACTTCAACAAGATTCTGAGGGAGCAACTGGCAGAGCTGGAACAGGAAATGCTGCAGTACGTATTGCCGCTTCGCGCAGCGCTAGACCTGCCGCGCCATGTTGCGTTGTCCCCCGAGAGTGTGCTGCCCTGCCTGCAGCGTGACATTGCGGGGATGAAGCAGGATGTCAAACGCATGAAACTGGAGCTGCAGGTGACTCAAAATCTGGGTACTTTCAAAGCCTGGATCAAGGCTGCCAAGCTGACAGCGAAAGCATCACAAAGGGAAATGCGGGACCGGGACGATTTTGCGGACTTCTAAATGGGCCGTTTCAAATGCGCATTTAAATGCTATATTATAAATAGCAAACTATTTATATAATACGAGGGCTAGAGGGCGATTTGATCAATATTTTTGCTCAAAATGGCAATAGGGGGCATTTTTTGCGGAATTCTGAAGAAATTTGATATCACCTGTGATATTAAGTTTATGGAAGGTTGCTTCACGTATTTCCATTCCCCAGCCACGGCTGCACAAAGGCGAACCACCCGCCCACGGCGTAAATCGCCACACTCACGCCCCACATCCTGGTTGCCGCCTTGCGGGTGCGCAGGCAGCTTTGGCGCAGCACCGGGTCAATTGGGCAGGGTGCGAATCGGTTGCGCCATTGCAGCACGCCACTGACAACCAGCATCAAGCCCGCGAAGCTGAACAGCGCTTCCTTGTGCTCACTCAGCCAAACCAGTTGCGGCACGGCAGACACCAGTGACGACAGTGCTGCGCCTGCCCCAACGCCCACCAGCAGTGCGGGCAATGCGCAGCAGACCAGCGTGCTGGAGCTTGCAAACAAGCTCGCAATCGACGACCAGAGCCCCGGACGGTTGCCGACCAACGGCGCAGAATCGTCAGGGCTCATTTTTTTGCCTTGGTGTCAATGCGAATATCGGCTACTGACTGCGGCACCACTTCAATTTTGGTCACGTCGTAGCCTGCGTCAACGATCTCCGAGGTGACCAGCTTGATGTCCAGCGTCTGGCCCTCTTTGGCCTGTACGGCGACGACTCGCTTCTTCAGGTCGACGAACACTTCCTTGGTCGCGTCCAGTTTCATCAACCGCTTCTCGATGCCCTGGGCGCAGAAGGCGCAGACCATGCCGTTGACACTGGCCTTGATGGCAGTCTCTGCCGACGCGGGAATTGCAATGCCACTCGCGCCAACCATAAAAACAAGCGACGCTGAGAGTTTTTGAATTGCGTTCTTCATGATGTGATCCTTGATGGTTTGAACAGGGTTCAGTTTCTAAAAAATGTACATAAAGTTAAAGCGGGTCTGCTTGGCATTGTTCACGCCAATCTCGACAAAAAAGCGGCTATGGATGAGCCGCAGCATGGGCGTGATCTCGATCTGGTCCGACAGACCGTTCATGCGCCGCGCCTCCACCACCAGCCACGGCTGGACCTCGTCGTAATCGGTCTCGTAAAACGAGAAGCCGGCTCTTGCAGAGACAAAGTCGTGGTTGATGCCCTCGGCCCGGTAGAGCCGGGCGGTGGCGCTGACATACACCCGCGAAGTTTCATAATCGGCCGAAATGCCTGGCGCCAGCATGAAGCGGGTGTCAGAAAAATCGTTGCCTTTGAGCGTGCCTGCGCCCGCCAGGAGCCAGATATTGGCCTGAGAATGCTCACCGTTCCAGCGTTTGGCCAACCGGGTGTAAGTCGCTTCGACCAAACTGCGCGTCAACCGCTGGTCGTCGGATCGCATGTAAAGGCCGCCCGCCCCAAACGCGTCGCGCGGCGTGATGGCGTAGTTGGCCCAGGCTTCCTGCCAGTTCGGGCTGAAGTCACCCATGGCCATGGTGCTGCCTTTAAAGCCCATCGGGCCAGCGTGGCTGAGCTGGGCTGCGAGCAGGGTCAGCAGTGCAGCGGCTTTGCGAGCCGTGAGCAAGTTCAATAGTTTCATGTCTATCTCCGGTCTGGCAAACGGCGAGGTTTGCCTTGGTTACACACGCCCAAAGCGTATGTCTGGGCGCACCTGGGGCTTGGAGATCAGGAAATGGGTGGCTTGTAGCCTGGCGCGCGCTCGGCGCTTGTGAAACTTGCGTTGATTGCAAGCCGTTTGGCGTGAGGCAATGGGCTTGCAGCAGCAGGGGTTGGCGCAAAACCAGTGACCAGGGCCATGCAAAGCTGGCAGGTGGTGCAGCCTTTGCACAAGGGCGAGAGGGTCTCGCCAAAAGTGTCAGTCGCGGTGTCAGTAATAGTGTCAGCATTGGTGTCACCCGTGGTGTCA
>JANMCB010000202.1:0-5141 GCA_031360805.1 Rhodoferax sp. | reverse complement strand
AGCCGACGCGACCAAGCGCACAACAGAAGGCATCGAACTGCGCGTGCACCCCAGCCTGATCCCGGCCAAACGCCTGATCGCCAATGTTGAAGGGGCCATGAACGCAGTCGTGGTCAATGGTGATGCGGTGGGGACCACGCTGTATTACGGCAAGGGCGCGGGCTCCGAACCGACCGCCAGCGCGGTGATTGCTGATCTGGTTGATATCGCCCGCCTGCACGGGGCTGACGCTGCCCAGCGCGTGCCGCACCTGGCTTTTCAGCCCCAAACTTTTGACCAGGCCAAAACGGATTCACCGATTTTGCCAATGAGCGAGGTGGTGACAAGCTATTACCTGCGCCTGAACGTCGCCGACGAAGCCGGCGTGCTGGCCAAAGTGACAGGCATTCTGGCCGAAGCGGGCATCAGCATCGACGCTGTGCTACAGCGCGAAGCCGACGAGGTTGGCGGTGAGGGCGCCACACAGACCGACTTGATCATCCTCACCCACGACACCCGTGAGGGCACGATGGATGCGGCACTTGCAAAAATGCAGGCGCTGCCTACTGTGCTGGCGCCAATTGTGCGGATTCGCAAGGAAGAGCTGGCTTGATGCGCTACCTTTCCACCCGCTCTGCAACCGCTGCAGCCTCTGGCCGCAAACGATTCTGCGAGATCCTGCTCGAAGGACTGGCCCCTGATGGCGGGCTATACCTGCCTGAAAGCTATCCACAGCTTGACGCCCTGGCACTTGAGAAACTGCGCGTCAGCTACCGTGAGCATGGCTATGCGGAATTGGCGTTCGCGATCCTGTCGCTCTACATTGACGATATTCCCGCTCCTGATCTGCACGCAATTTGCCTGAAAACCTACACCCAGGAAGTTTTCGGAACGCCCGAGATAGTGCCACTCACAAAGCTGGAAGAGGGCCTGTACCTGGAGGGTCTCTCCAATGGCCCGACACTGGCTTTCAAAGACATGGCGATGCAACTGCTCGGCAATTTGTTTGAATACGAGTTGGCGCGGCGCGGCGCTGAGCTCAACATCTTGGGTGCGACCAGTGGCGACACCGGTAGTGCGGCTGAATACGCGATGCGCGGCAAAAAGGGCGTGCGGGTCTTCATGACATCACCCGCTGGCCGGATGAGCCCGTTCCAGCAAGCGCAGATGTTCAGCCTGATGGATGAGAACATCCACAACATCGCCGTAGAGGGTGTTTTTGACGATTGTCAGGATATGGTAAAAGCGGTGTCGAACGACCTTGCGTTCAAGAACAAGTACAAGATTGGCACCGTGAACTCCATTAACTGGGCGCGGTTGATGGCGCAGGTGGTCTACTACTTTGCGGGCTACTTTCAGGCAACACGAAGCAGCAGTGAAAAAGTTTCTTTCGCAGTTCCGTCGGGAAATTTTGGCAATGTCTGCGCGGGCCACGTGGCACGCATGATGGGGCTGCCCATCGACAAACTGGTCGTGGCTACCAACGAAAACGATGTGCTTGACGAGTTCTTTCGCACAGGCGTGTACCGCGTGCGCGCAAGTGCAGACACGCACGAAACCTCCAGCCCGTCCATGGACATCTCCAAGGCTTCCAACTTCGAGCGCTTTGTGTTTGACTTGCTAGGGCGCGACGGCGCAAAAACAAAAGCGCTCTTTGGCGCTGCACTCACAACCCAAGGCCGATTCGATTTGAGCCAGAGCGCAGAATTTGCCAAGGCCGCCAGTCGGTTTGGTTTTGTCAGCGGTAAGAGCACTCACTCCGACCGCCTGGCGACTATCCGCGACACGTTCAACCGGTTTGGTGTGATGGTGGACACCCACACCGCAGACGGGCTGAAAGTGGCGCGTGAACACCTGCAAGCGGGCGTGCCCATGATCGTTCTTGAAACCGCCTTGCCGATCAAATTTGCGGCAACCATTGTGGAAGCGCTCGGCCAGCAGCCCGTTCGCCCGCCGAAGTTTGAAGGCATTGAGGCATTGCCCAAGCGGGTAGTCAACATGGGTGCTGACGTACAAGCTGTCAAAACCTTCATCGCCGGGCATTGCCAATGAACGTTATTGGCATTGCCGGGTTTTCCGGCTCGGGAAAAACAACTTTGGTTGAACAGCTCATACCGCTGTTGCGCGCGCGCGGACAGCGGGTGTCAATCGTCAAGCACGCACATCACAGCTTCAACATCGACCAGCCCGGCAAAGACACATGGCGCCACCGCACTGCGGGTGCGTTTGAGGTAGTGGTGGCGTCAGATACCCGGCTGGCCCTGATGCGTGAATTTGAACAAAAGGCAAAGCTCTCAGTGCATCAGTTGATCGCCGAACTTTATGGAGGCGTGGACTGGGTGCTGGTGGAAGGCTTCAAGCAGAGTGATCTGCAAAAACTGGAAGTCTGGCGAGTTGCAAATGCCAAGCCGGCCCGCTATGTGGACGACCCCTTCATCGTAGCCATCGCCACTGATTCACCAGCTGATCTTCCACAAGCAACTGAGCGTCCGGTTTTTGACTTGAACCAGCCAGCAGTCATTGTGGATTGGTTGCTGGCCAACGCAATCCGGTTCGAGTACCACGCCGAGGCATATGCATGACGGCAGCCAGACCATCAACACCCCAGGCAGCTCGCGCACCGCTCAAGCCGCTTGGCGAGGCGCTGGTTCAGTTGCTGGAACAAGCCCGTACCTTGCCAGATACCGAAGAGGTTTCCACCTTCGAGGCAGACGGCCGCGTGCTGGCCCAGGACATTGTTTCTGCGCTGCAGGTGCCCGCACATGACAACAGCGCCATGGACGGCTATGCGCTTCGATGTGCCGATGTAACTGCGGGCAGTGTGCTTGCCGTGTCCCAGCGCATTGCAGCCGGCGCCAGTGGCGAGTCTTTGCAACCTGGCAGCGTGGCGCGCATCTTTACGGGTGCGCCCATTCCCGCAGGCGCCGATGCGGTGGTGATGCAGGAGGACTGTGAGACCATAAGTGCGCCAGGCGAGCCGGTTCAGGTGCGTGTGAATGCGGCCGTGCAACCCGGGCAGTGGATTCGCCGTGCCGGTGAAGACGTCGCCCAGGGTTCGGTGGTGCTCTCAAAAGGGGATCGGCTCACACCCGCTTCGCTAGGATTGGTGGCCAGCGTCGGGCGTAATACCTTACCCGTGGTGCGCCAGCCGCGTGTGGCGCTTTTCTCCACCGGCGACGAGCTGGTGATGCCGGGCGACGTGGCCCCAGCCGACATGAAAGCCGGTGCCATTTACAATTCGAACCGGTTTTTCCTTCGCGCACTGTTGGTGCGTCTGGGTTGTCTGGTGACCGACTTTGGCATCGTTCCCGACCGCCTTGACGCCACGCTGCAGGCACTGCGTGACGCCAGCGCCCATCACGACCTCATTCTGACCAGCGGCGGCGTTTCGGTGGGTGAAGAGGATCACATCAAGCCTGCCGTTCAAGCCCTTGGAAGCCTCACCCTGTGGCAAATCGCCATCAAGCCTGGCAAGCCCTTTGCCTATGGCAAAGTCGGTACGGCGCATTTCATGGGGCTGCCGGGCAATCCGGTTTCAAGTTTCATCACTTTTCTGGTCCTGGTGCGGCCCTTCTTGCTGCTCCTTCAAGGCGCGAACCAGGTAAAAACGCAGACCATTGCACTGCCAGCCCACTTTGAATGGCCCAAGGCCGACAAACGGCGTGAATTTTTGCGGGTGCGGCGCAACCAGGCCGGTGGCCTGGATTTGTTCCCAAACCAAAGCTCGGGCGTGCTGACCTCTACCGTTTGGGGTGACGGCGTCGTTGACAACCCGCCGGGCCAGGCCATTGCAGCGGGCGACTTGGTGCAGTTCCTTCCCTTCGCCAGCCTGATGACCTGATTCCATGAATAGTAGACCCATGAAAATCACGATCAAATATTTTGCGTCCATTCGGGAAACGATTGGCCAGGGCAACGAGTCCCTGACAACCGGGGCTGTCACGCTGGCTGCCCTGCGCGATGAATTGATTGCCCAAGGCGGCGCCCGCGCGCAGGCACTGGCCCGTGGCAAAACCCTGCGTGTTGCCATGAACCAGGTCATGGCTGACGAAGCGACGGCGCTGCAAGACGGCGCTGAGGTCGCTTTTTTCCCGCCTGTCACAGGCGGTTGACGGTCTGCCTTTTTGGGCTCTCTTCTGGTTATGGGAACGCAGGCAAGTCTGAAAGCACTGCACTCACTGGCAATGTCGCTACAGTCATGGGCGCACGCAATTCGTTTTTTATCAAACCGTGCACTGCCAATGCGGCTTTGATCGACGTCGGGTTCGGTTCGGCCATCATGGCGGCGATCACAGCGGGCAAAGGCGCCCACGCGCGCCGTGCCTTCGCCAACTCGCCGTTTGACAAGTGGAGGATCACATTGGCAAAGGCCCGGGTGTGCAGATGCGCGCTGGCTGCTATGGCACCCGCGCCGCCCAAAGCCACGGTCGTGAAAATATGCGCATCTTCGCCTGCCAGAACTGCCAGCGCACCGTGAGCGATCAAATCCTGTGTTTTGGCAGGGTTGCCGCCGCAATCCTTGATGGCTTGAATGTTCGGATGGGCTGACAGTTCAATGAGTGTTTTCAACTCGATGGTTGTGCCCGTTCGGTACGGAATGTCGTAGACGATCAATGGCGAGTGGCTCGCATCGCCAATCGCGCCAAACCAGTGCAAGATCCCCGCTTGCGAAGGGCGGATGTAGTAGGGTGCGGGCACTAGCAAGCCTGCCAGCGGGTAGGCAGACAGCGTTTTGACCCAGGCCAGTGTTTGCGCCAGGTGGCAGCCTGAAACTCCCATGACGACTGGCAGGCCGCCACAGGCCGCCAGCACGGTTTTCAGCACGTCCAGTTGCTCAAGGGGTTCCAATGCCGCTGCTTCACCAGTTGAGCCGCAAACCACGAAGCCTGTCACACCGGCTTTGGCGTAGCGTTGTACCAGACAAGTCAGTGCAGGCAGATCGGGTGCGCCATCATCAAAGGGCGTAATCAACGGTAACCAAAGTCCAGAAAAACCGCTGCGGGGTGTGGTTGAGTTTGGCATGCATCATTCCTTCAAAGAAATGACCGATGGAAAACCGTTCCATCAAATGTGCGGTGAAGTCCCAGGGTGTGCCAGCGTCTGGCAAGGCAAGTGGTTCCATCGCTCATCTGAGGACGGAACCAAGCTCCGGTCAGATGAGC
>JANMCB010000108.1:0-4859 GCA_031360805.1 Rhodoferax sp. | reverse complement strand
TGGCCATGGATTGAATCTCCAGTAAGGGGGTGGGGCCTGTCTGGGGAGCCGGGGATCTTGTGCGGAATCCTGGTGCCAAAAAGCGTTGTTCCCTACGCGGGAATAACCCCGATCAGGTTCAGCGGGTCTCGCATCCGTTACTGGACTGAAGCGATCTCAGCCGCAGATGAAAATCTTTGGCACCCCGACAAGCTGACTCATTGTAAACAAGCGGGGGCTTGTTGCAACCGGCGATTCAGGGCGGCTTGCCACACCGTGTCTTCCGAGAGGTTTCGCACGGCCGCTTCGAGATTGAACTTGCTGCGCGACTGCAACAGGCTGAACAGGAATTCTTCCTGGCGGGAGACTATGGGGCTGAGGCACCGACGGGTGGTACCGATGGGCTGCTCAATGAGTCTGCACGCTGTGTTGCCCTAAGCCGTCGTGCATGCACAATACCGTGATGAACCATTCCCGAGGGAGTTGAAATGCCATCCCGGCCAAACATCGTGATCATCGGCGGCGGCATTGGCGGCTTGTTCGCCGCCAATGCGCTGATCGCACAGGGGTTGCGCGTTTCCGTGTATGAGCAGGCGGCCGCGCTGGGCGAGATTGGCGCGGGTGTGTATGTGACACCGAATGCGGTGCGCCACCTGGAGCGGGTGGGCCTCGGGCCCGCCGTCGAAAAATGGGGCGCGCGCGTCGGCCCTGGCTCCTTTTACTTCCGCCACGACGGCACACCGATCGCGCCGGTGCAAGTGTCGGACGCCTCTGGCTGGAACGCGAACTTTGGCATGCACCGCGCCGATTTTGTCGATTTCCTCGCCGCCAATTTACCTGCCGGCATTATCCACACCGACCACCGCGCCGTTGGCTTCGAGCAGGACGGGGATACCGCGCGCGTCAAATTTGCCAACGGCACCACCATCGAAGCCGACGCAGTGATTGCCGCTGACGGCATTCACTCCGAACTGCGGCCGTACGTCTTTCCGCCTTCAAAACCCGTGTTTCACGGCACGATCTCTTACCGAGGCCTGATCCCGCGCGAGCGCCTGCCGGATTGGCCGATGGACCGCTGGCTCATGTGGGTTGGTCCGTCGCGGCATTTCCTGGTCTTCCCGGTTCGCCACGGCACGATGGTCAACTACGTCGGCTTCATGCCGGCCGACGAGGAAATGAAGGAGTCGTGGTCCGCTCCCGGCGATCCAGCGGTGCTGCGCCGCGAGTTTGAAGGCTGGGATCCGCGCATCGGCGAGTTGCTGAAACAGGTCGACAAGACATTTCGCTGGGCGCTCTATGACCGAGAGCCGTTGCCAACCTGGACCAAAGGCCGACTGACGCTGCTCGGCGACGCAGCGCATCCGATGTTGCCGCATTTGGGGCAGGGCGCCAACCAGTCCATCGAGGATGGCGTGGCGCTGGCGACGATTCTGGCTGGGGTCGACACTTCTGCAGTCCCGGCGGCGCTGCTGGCCTACGAGCGGCTGCGTCGCGAGCGTGTGGCGTCAGTTCAGCTTGGCGCCCGCCAGAATGGGCTGCGTGTTGATTCGGCCTCCAGTGACTTGGGATTGCGCGACGCGGAGCTCGTCGCGCACGCCGAATTCCGAAAACACCTGTATGCCTATGACGTGGTGCCCGAGGCGCGTGCCGCAGCGGCAGCCCTGCTGAAATAGATCCGGTTCGGGGGCTTTAACAACCGGCGTTATTTGACAAGGCCGGTCTTCCTGGCCATTTCGCTCACCCGCTTGAACTCCTCGCGGATCTCGGTTGTCATCTGCTCGGGCGTGGCGTAGCTCTGCAAAATACCAAGTGGCAGCAGCCTTGCAGCGATGGCGGGTGCCTTCACGGCCTGTTCGATTGCGCCGACCAGGGCTTTGCGTGCGTCCTCGGGGGTCCCTGCAGGCGCCAGAAAGCTGAACCAGACGCCGAACAGATCTTCCCGAAACCCAAGTTCGCGCATCGTGGGGATGTCGGCAAACTCGGGAAATCGGCTCGACGCGACCAGCCCCCGGAACGCCCCTGACTTGATATGAGCGCTCAGTGCGCCGAGCGCCAGCACGACGCCTTCAATGTGGCCGCCGTGCAATGCGGTGATGGACGGGGCCGCGCCGGTATAGGGAACCGGCACCAGTTCCACACCCGTGAGCGCGCTAATCAATTGCACACAGAAATCACCGACGGAGCCAGCGCCGGGGTGACCGATACGCACGCGGCCCGGGTTCTTTTTCGCGTAGTCGATCAACTCTGCGAAAGTCTTGTACGGTGCGTCGCTGCGCACGACCAGGAAGCTCGGCGTGCGTGAGGCGATGCCGAGCGGCACCAGGTCGCGCAGCGCATCATAAGTGACTGCTTGGGGGTCGAGAACGGCACGAAAGGTAAGCGCGCTATTTTGCGCAAACAGAATCGTTTGACCGTCTTTCCTGGCCTGGACGACGCTGTTGGTGCCGAGCGCGCCACCGGCGCCTGGGCGATTGACCGTGAGCACCGGCGTTTTCAGCAACCTTGATATCTCTTCGCCCATGGCCCGCGCGGTAATGTCCGCAGCGTCACCCGGAGCCAGCGGAACCACGACATTGATTGGGCCAGTTGGAAAGGATTGGGCCTGCATTGAGCCTGCAAATCCGACAAGCGCGAAGCCGAGAAAAAAGCACTGTACAAATCGTTTCATGAGCATGGCCTCCCTTGGCAAACTTCGAGTTTTCCTCTGTGTTTGTCATCGTATCATCGAACCTGAATCTAGCGGGCTAGCTGGTCCACGCTCTGGCCAAACCAACGGGAGACAACCATGCCGAGTCGGCATACGGCCTATTACTGGAGCGCCGACGCCCTGCGCAGTAGAAGCGTAAGCGATGTGGTGCTGTCAGGCAAAGTCGAAGTTCCTGCAACGCCTGCAAGGTTGTTGGCCGACTGGCAACGGGAGACGTCGCAGCGCCTGGGCCTGGAGCCCGGCGACGTGGAAGCCTTGCCATTGCCTCGAGCACGCATGCGCTGGCCGGACTATCGGCGCTGTGTGCAGGCCGCGCGCGATTGGACGCATTCGCTCGGACTGCATGATGTGCTTGCCACCAGTGACGTGGCCCTCATGGTGTGCCGAGGCGCACGGTACCACCATGACGGTGCTCAGTATGGCGGCGCGGCCTTTTGCAATCTGTTTCTGAGCGAGGACCGGGGACTGGATGTGCATTTCCCAGCGACAGGCCATCGAATCCCGCTGGCCAGGGGCACGGTGGTGATGTTCGATACGGGCCAGCCGCACGCCGTGATTGACCGGCGAAGCAGCGGCTTCAATGCCGCTGACTTCCCGATTGAGCGGGACTGCACACAGGTCTTTCTGACCTGGGAACTTCCGATTGAGAATGTTGATGTTGCCGAGGCACTGGGGATCGTCTTTGACACTGATCGCAGGATCGCCTTGCAGCTGGAGGAAGAGCAAGTGTGGGTGAACGGCGAACGGGCCAGCGTGTGCCCGTTGTCTGGCCAATGGACATAAAAAAGGCTCCCGAGGGAGCCCGTTTGACAAAGCGCAAAGCGCCTCGACGCGTTTACGGCCTGCGCGGCTGGTCAGACGCGCTTCCGGTACTCGCCGGTGCGCGTATCGATCTCCACCTTGTCACCCTGCGCCACGAAAATCGGCACACCAATTTCAAAACCGGTCGAAATTTTGGCAGGCTTCAACACCTTGCCGGAGGTGTCGCCTTTGACGGCGGGCTCGGTCCAGGTGATCTCGCGTTCAACGCTGGTGGGCAACTCCACGGAGATGGCCTTGCCGTCGTAGAACACCACTTCAACGGCCATGCCGTCTTCGAGGTAATTCAGCGAATCGCCCATGTTTTCGGCTTCAACTTCATACTGGTTGAACTCTTCGTCCATGCAGACATACATTGGGTCGGCAAAGTAGGAGTAGGTGCAGTCTTTCTTGTCCAGGATGACCTGGTCCATCTTGTCGTCGGCCTTGAACACGACTTCGGTGCCGAAGTTGGCGATCAGGCTTTTGAGCTTCATGCGCACGGTGGCAGAGTTGCGCCCGCCGCGGCTGTATTCGGTTTTCAGGACGACCATAGGGTCTTTGCCGTGCATGATGACGTTGCCGGCGCGGATTTCTTGAGCGATTTTCATGTCTGTTTTTCAGGGTTGGCCAAAAATTCGGGTTATTGGCGCGTTGGGAACGCCCTGCCTTGGGCGGAGCGTTCGGGATTTTGCGGCATTTGGATGAGCTGCGGCAAAGCCCATGATTTTACCGTTTTTTTGTGGCGAACTGGATCAGTTGCTTGGTCAGGCTGTCTTGAGCCAGTAACCGCGTCTTCGCCGCCAATGCCGATTCTGCCCAATTGGCGAAATCAGGTGCTGGCAAATCGGCGTTTAATTTGGTGCTTAACTCGGCGTTTAAATTGCCGTGTTCCAGGCCATTCCAGACTCTGTGAAAGCGGCGTAGCGACGCAGGCGCATCCGCTGCTTCAAGAAATGCCTCCAGCTTGACGTGGTGGGCTTTGTCATGCTGCGGGTAAATTTGCCATACAAAGGGCTTGCCAGCCCAAATGGCGCGCACCAGCGAATCCTCTCCACGCACGAAGTTTAGGTCGCAAGCCCACAACAGATTGTCGAACCCGGGTTGCGTCAAAGCCGGAAGGAAGCTCATTCGCAAGGAATTGGACAGGTTCCAATTCGGTTGCGCGGCATCCAGCTGACTGATTACTGTTGAAACTGCGCCGGCTGCTCGGCCATAAGTTACCAGCAGCCGCGTTGGCAGAGGGTCATTTGCCAAGGATTGAAGCAGACTGATGAGGGCAGGCGGCTCGTAACAGAAAAGCGATATCAAGCGCTCGCCCTGCACAGCAATGCCGTGCAGGGACAGCCATTTTGTGCGATCAAAGGCCGCTTGC
>JANMCB010000090.1:0-15861 GCA_031360805.1 Rhodoferax sp. | reverse complement strand
CGCGCCAGGTTGAACGGGCTGCCACCCATGAAGGGGCGCAGGTCGCCATTGGCTTGGGCGACGCAGTCCATCAGGGCCTCGCCCAGGACCCACAGTTTTGGTGTCATGCTGGCGCTGGCTGGACGATTATTTGCGCAGCAGGTGTTGGCGGCGGATCACGTCAATCCACACCGCAATGATGACCACTGCGCCAATCGCCATCATCTGCTTGAACTGCGAAATCTCCATCAGGTTCATGCCGTTTCGGATCATCGTGATGAGCACTGCACCGAGCAGGCTGCCCCAGATGCTGCCGCGCCCGCCAAACAGCGATGTGCCGCCCAGAATGACGGCGGCAATGGCGTCGAGCTCGAACATCTGCGCCATCTTGCCGCTGGAGGTGTCCATGCGCGCCATCAGCACCACGGCGCTCAGGGCGCAGCACAGGCCCGACACGACATAAACCGTCAGCTTGTACCAGCGGATGTTGATGCCGACCTGGCGCGCGCCCATTTCGTTGGAGCCCATCGCGTAAACATAGCGGCCCAGCTTGGTGCTGCTCAGAATAAAAGCCATCACCACAAAGAAAATACCGGTGATGATGGTGGGCATGGGAACCCCTAAAAATGTGCCGTAACCGATGAACGGAATTGGGTCGGGCATGCCCGAATTGTCAAACCCGCCGGTCGATTCATACGCCAGGCCGCGCCACAGCGTCAAGCCACCCAGGGTGACGATGAAAGAGGGAATGCCAACGAAGGCGACGAGGTAGCCGTTGAACACGCCAACAGCCGCGCCAATGGCCAATGCCGCCAGAATGGCGACGTACGGGTCAACGCCCAGTTTCAGCATCAAATGTCCGGCCATGGCACCCGCCAATGCCGTCACAGCGCCGACAGCCAGGTCGACCCCGCCAGTCAGAATGACGAATGTCTGACCACCCGCCAGCAGGGCGATCACCGAGGCCTGCACCAGAATGTTGGACAGGTTGCCGGTCGTCAGAAAGAAGGGCGACGCAAAGGTCAAGAACACCCCGAGCACCAGCACAGCGATCAAGGCGCCATACCACTCCTGTCGGGTTAGCATTTTCGTCATGTCATTTCACCGATAGCAAAGGCCAAAGCAAAAAGCGACGACGGCTGGTGGCGGCTGTCGTCGCTTGGAGGGGACAGGTCAGCCGATCACTTCGCTTTCATGAACTGCGCAACGCCAGAGTCTTTGGCGAAGGAGTCCACATTGGTCGGCAACACCAGGAACGAGCCGGTGTCAATACGCGCGGCCACTTTCTTGCCTTCGGCGGCAGCAATAGCCGTCTCAACCCCGACCTGGCCGATTTTTGCCAGCATCTGAGCCGCGTTGGCCTGCTGCCAGCCCTGCTTCATCATGTCCAGGCCGCCGGGTGAGCCGTCAAAGCCGGCGATTTTCACGTCACCGGCTTTTTTGCCCGCTGCCATCATGGCCGCTTTGGCACCCAACGCACCGCCGTCCCACGCGCAGGCGATGACCTTGGCGGTCGGGTTGGCGCGCAGGGCGGTCTCAACACCGTTTTGAGCCATGGTCTGGTCCCAGGTGGTGGCCACTTCAACCACTTTGACGCCCTTGCGCTTGGCGTTCAATCCGTCCAGGAAACCCTTTTTGCGCTCTTGCCCGGTCGATTGCCCCTGATCGCCGGTCACGTAGATCACCGTGTCGCCGTCTTTAACCTGGCTTGCGGTCCAGTCACCTTGCACCATGGCGGCCTTGATGTTGTCGGTCGCCACGTAAGAGGTGATGTCCGCGCCGCTGATGCCGGTGTCAACCGCCACCACCTTGATGCCTGCTGCCAAAGCCTTGTTGATGGCAGGCGCAATGCCTTTGCTGTCGACCGGCGCAATCGCAATCGCGTTCACTTTGCGGGTGATCATGTCTTCAACGATGGCCAACTGCTTGGCCAGGTCGCCCTTTTCGGCAGCCAGCTCGATGAATTTCACGCCTTTGGCGTTGCCAGCTTTCTTGGCGCCACCGTTGATGAGGGTCCAGCCTTCGTTGGTATTGCCGTTGGTGATGTAGGCAACTGTGGTTTCAGCCATGGCAGCGGTCATCAGGCCAACCGTTGCCAAAGCCAAGCCGAGGCGACCCAGGCGGCGCGTGGTGTTTTTCATGTTCATATGTCAGTATCCAGATGTGGTTGAGGGCAGCACTTCCAGAAGAGTCCCTGCGTGTGCTGTAGACGGATTAAACCAGATACCCCGATTAATTAAACCTAGTAGTTTTACTAATAGGGAAAAGATGGAACTATGGCATTCTCAACCGCAAGATGCCACCACACACCTTTGCATTTGTTGCCAGACTACACCCCTGAAACGCCGAGAACCGTCATGTCATCAAACACACCCGTGCTGCGAATTAGCGGTCTGACCAAACACTACGGCGGCGTTAAGGCCTTGACCGACGCGAATTTCCAGCTCATGCCCGGCGAGCACGCGGCGATTGTGGGCGACAACGGCGCCGGCAAAAGCACGTTCGTGCGCCTGATCACCGGTGTCGAACAGCCCAACGAAGGCAGGATTGCGCTGGATGGGCAGGACGTCAGCTTTGATTCTCCGCTGGATGCACGGGACCAAGGCATCGAAACGGTTTACCAGACCTTGGCATTGGCGGAAGACCTGGACGTGCCAGCCAATATCTTCCTGGGGCGGGAAATCACCCGCTTTAACCTGGGGCCGTTGTCGATACTCAACCACAAGGCCATGCGGGAGCGGTCCACCGAGATGCTGTCAACCACTGGCGTGAAAATTCAGGACATGTCCGAGAGCTTGCGCGGCATGTCGGGTGGCCAGCGCCAGTGCGTTGCCATTGCACGGGCCGCCGGGTTTGCCAAAAAATTGATCATCCTGGACGAACCCACCGCTGCGCTGGGCGTGGCCGAAACCGCGCGGGTGGAGCTGATCATCAAGGGGCTCAAAACCCAAGGCATTCCGCTGATCCTGATCAGCCACAACCTGCGCCAGGTGTTTGACCTGGTCGACCGCATCTGGGTGTTTCGGCAAGGCCGCATCATTTGCAGTTGCCTCACAAGCCAGACCAACCCCGAGCAGATTGTCGGCCTGATCACGGGGGCCGTTGATCCGGCCAGCCTGCAAGCCCGTGCCGTTGTGGAGACCGCGTAATGCTCAAGGGTATTGACCCGGTCCTCACGCCGGAATTGCTGATGCACCTGTGCGCCATGGGCCATGGTGAATGGGTCGCGGTGGTGGATGCCAACTTCACCGCCAACCACCTGGCCCAGGGCAAGCCGTTGGTGAGGTTGCCGGGCCTGAGCCTGCTGCGCGTGAGCCAGGCCATTTTGTCGGTGTTTCCGCTGGACGTGCATGTCAGCCAGCCAGCGGCTTACATGCGTGTTTGCCAACAGGCCGATGGCCACCGCACGCCGGTTCAGCAGATACTGGTCGACCATCTGGCCCAGGGTGGTTTGCCGGCAGAAAAGGTCGAGCCCATAGAGCGCTTTGCGTTTTATGACCGGGTTCGCCAGGCCAGCCTGATTGTGCAAACCGGCGAAGCCACGGCTTATGGCAATGCCATGTTCGCCAAAGGTGTCATACTGAATTGATGAACGCCGCACCTTCCTTTATCAAGGACCCGCGCCTGATGCGCGGCTCCAATCACAGTGGCATGCGCCAGTTCAACGAGCGCATCGTGCTGCAGGCCATTCGGCACCACGGCACCATGGCCAAAGCTGATCTGGCGCGCCTGACCCAACTGTCAACGCAAACCGTTTCAATCATCGTCAGCCGCCTGGAGGCTGATGGCCTGCTGGTCAAGCAAAGCCCGGTGCGCGGCAAAATTGGCCAGCCGTCGGTGCCCTTGGCACTGAACCCGCAAGGCGCATTCAGCCTGGGGCTGCAAGTCGGCCGGCGCAGCCTGGAAGTGCTGGTGAGTGACTTTTTGGGCCAGCCACGGCATCAAATGCAGTTCAATTACGACTACCCGGACCCGGACTGGGTGTTGCCACACATCAAGCAGGCGCTGACTCAAATGGCAGCGTTGATGGGCGAAGAAGGCACCCGCCTGGTAGGGATTGGCCTGACGGCCCCGCTGTCGCTGCACCAGTGGTCCGAGCTGCTCGGTGGCGACGCGGCAATTGCACTCAAGCGCTGGGAGACCGTTGACCTGCTTGCTGAAGTTCAGGCCATGACTGATTTGCCGGTTCAGTTTGCCAAAGACACCACCTCGGCCTGCATGGCTGAAATGCTGCAGGGCCATGGCCGCGCCATCAGCAGCTTTCTGTACGTATTTGTGGGCACCTTCGTGGGCGGTGGTCTGGTGGTGGCCGGGCACATCATGGCCGGGCCGCGCGGCAATGCGGGCGCGATAGGCTCCATGCCAATGGGCTTGGGGGATGGCGGTCAAAAACCACAGCAGCTGTTGCAACTGGCCTCGGGCTGGCAACTGGAGCAGGCCCTGAAGGCCGCCGGTTTTGACGCCCAACTGGTGCACCAGGACAGCATCATGGACGCAGCCTACGCAACGTCGACGACAGCCTGGCTGGCCCAAGCCAGCCGCGCGCTGGCCATGACCATCATCAGTGCGACCGCGCTGATGGACCTTGACGCGGCAGTGATCGACGGCTCGCTTGGCCGCTCCCTGATTGACGCACTGATTTTTGCAACCCGCGAACAACTTCACAAGTTCAACCTTGACGGCTTGCCCACACCCACCGTGGTGGCCGGGCAGGTGGGGGCGCACGCCCGCGCGATCGGGGGGTCGCTGTTGCCCTTGCACACGCAGTTTTTTCCGGTCAAGGAGATTTTCCTGAAGCAGGATCTGGTGTGAAGCTGTACCTGGATTCTGCCCAAGTTGCGGCATGGGCGCTGCCACCCGGATGCCCCCCGGTGCAAGGTGTTACTACCAACCCCAGCCTGATTCTGCAGGCCGGTTTGCCAGTCAACCTGGCGACGTATGAACGGTTGCTGATGGCTGCGGCTAACCATGGGTTTTCCGAGCTGATGTTGCAATTACCAAGCGACGACGTTCAGCAGGCCAAGGTCTGGGTGGCGAGCCTGCAGGCGGCCGCAATTCGGGCCAAGGTGCAGATGACCCTCAAACTGCCGTGCCATGCACAGTGGCTGGCCTGCATCCAGCTTGTGCAACAGGTCGGCGCACCGGTTTTGTTGACGGGTTTGTCCAATGCCGTTCAATTGCTGTGGGCGCGGTCACTCAAAGTTGCCTATGTGGCACCGTATGTAGGGCGCATTGCCGCCGACGGGCGCGATGCCTGGGCGCTGATGCAGGCCTGCGTTGCCGTGCAGGATGACAAAGCAACGCCAGGCCCGGCTCTGCTGGCTGCCAGCATCAAGTCAGCCGAAGTTCTGGCGCGGCTGATTGGCATGGGCGCAAGGGCGGTCACACTCGCACCTGCCAACCTGGTTGCCTGGTCGCAGGACGCCCTCACACAGGCGGCCATCGAACAGTTTGATCGCGACACGGCAGCCAGCCAGGCGCTTGCTGCATAGGCGCCTTTGTGTGTTTTGGTCGGGTATTTGTGAGTGGACCGACGGCGGGCCGCACAATCGAAGAAAATCCGCAGATCAACCCTTTCCTTACTCTGAAAATACCCCATGAACAATCGACGCGAATTTGTGATCCAGCTCAGTTTGGGCAGCACTGCCTTGTTGGCAGTGAATGCATTTGCCCAAGTGCCCATGGTGGCTGAAACCGACGCCACAGCGACGGCGCTGGGCTACAAGGCTGACACCACCAAGGTTGACGCTGCGAAATTCCCAAAACATGCCGCAGCCCAGCTTTGCAGCAATTGCGCGCTGTACCAGGGCAAGCCCACAGACGCCGCTGGCGGCTGCCCGCTGTTTGCCGGGAAACAAGTGGCTGGCAAAGGCTGGTGCAGTGCCTGGGCGAAGAAGGCTTGACGAAGACCTGATCGCGTCGGGGTGCGCAAGGTGCGCATGCAGAAGAAGGTTCAGTTGCCCGTCAAGGTCTGCGCGGCATGCGCCAGGCCCTTTACTTGGCGCAAGAAGTGGGAAAAGGTGTGGAACGAGGTGAAGTACTGTTCTGAGCGTTGCCGCAATGCCAGGCAACGCACTGCCTCTTCATTTGGCAACACTGCGTGACTACGCTTCGGCTCATTCTGGGCGACCAGCTAAACCCGCAGCATGGCTGGTTCGCGTCAGCGCGCGAGGATGTGGTTTTTGTGATGATGGAAGTCCGGTCTGAAACCGACTACGTGCTGCATCACTCACAGAAGATCATCTCGATTTTTGCCGCGATGCGGGACCTGGCACTGCATCTTGGCAAAGCAGGTCATCGCGTGCATTACCTGCGCATTGACGATGCGGCCAACACGCAGTCGTTTGAACGCAACCTGAATGCTTTGATTCGCCATTACCAGGCGAAGGCGCTGGAGTATCAAGATCCGGATGAATGGCGGCTGGATCACCAACTGGCCGCTTTTTCTGCAAGCTCAGCAAAAGCCCAGTCCATCATCTGCACCCAGGTCAGCAGCGAGCACTTCTTCGCCGAACGCCATGAAGCGGCCGAGCTGTTTGCAGGCCGGAAAAAGTGGCTGATGGAAACCTTTTACCGCCACATGCGCGCGCGCCACCAAGTGCTGATGGAGGGTGGCAAAGATGCCGAGAAGCCGTTGGGTGGCCAGTGGAATTTTGACGCGGAAAACCGTAAGGCCTGGCCGGGTCTGCCGCATGAGCCAGCCGATTGGCGCACGCCGCATGATCATTCGGCGCTATGGAAAGTCATAGAACGCGCAGGTGTAAAAAGCTTTGGCGAACCCGATGCCGCTGCCATTGCCTGGCCGCTGAACCGCGCCGAGGCCTTGCAGCATCTGGAGGGTTTCATTACCCACGCATTGCCGCATTTTGGAGATTTTCAGGATGCCATGAGCAGCAGGGCATGGCGGATGTTTCACTCGCTGCTGTCGTTCGCGCTCAATACCAAAATGCTGAATCCGCGCGAGGTGGTGGCCCGCGCTGAGGCGGCGGCGCGCTCGGGCGCAGCGCCCATGCCAGCGGCCGAAGGCTTCATCCGCCAGATACTCGGCTGGCGCGAATACGTGCGTGGCTTCTACTGGGCACACCGCCCGGATTACGCCACGCAGAACTTTTTCGATCATCAGTTGCCCGTGCCCGGCTGGTTCTGGACGGGCGAGACCAAAATGCGCTGCATGGCTGCAGCCATCGGCCAGTCACTGCGCGAAGCCCATGCCCATCACATTCAGCGGTTGATGGTGATCGGCAATTTTTCGCTCTTGATCGGCTTGAACCCCGAGGAGCTGCACCGTTGGTATTTAGGCATCTATATTGATGCGTTTGAGTGGGTGGAGCTGCCCAACACGGTCGGCATGAGCCAGTTTGCTGACGGTGGTCTGCTGGCAACCAAACCTTATGTCTCAAGCGCCGCCTACATCGACCGCATGAGCGACTACTGTAAGGGTTGCCATTACGACAAGAAGCTGCGTGAAGGCGAACGCGCCTGCCCTTTTAACGCGCTGTATTGGGATTTCCACCTGCGACACAAGGACAAACTGGCGCGCAACCCGCGCATTGGCATGGTCTATCGCCAGCTGGAGAAAATGAGCAGCGAGGCGATCAAGTCTTTGCAAACGCAAGCAGGCGACGTCAAAAAAAACATCGAATCGCTCTAAACTTGCCGATCTTGACTCAAGCCGCCATCAGACATGCAACTTCAGGACATTTTGTACTCGCAGGGTTTTGGCACCCGCCGCGTCTGTGCGGGGTTGATTCAGCAGGGTTGTGTTGAGACTTATGGGCAAGATGACCCATTGAATCCCGTCAAACAGACGCAGTCAGACATGGATTTTGATGTGCCGGGCCTGCGCTTTCGCGTGCAGGGCGCGGACTGGAGTTATTTCGAAAAAGCTTACCTGATGCTGCACAAGCCCGCCAGAACCGAATGCTCACAAAAGCCCTCGACTTACCCGAGCATCTACTCGCTGCTGCCCAGCCCATTACGGCTTCGTCCCCAAAAAAGCGCAGTGCAGGGCGTGCAAGCCGTGGGACGGCTGGACCAGGACACCACGGGGCTGCTGCTGCTGAGCGACGACGGCCAGTTCATCCATCGCATGAGTTCGCCCAAAAAGCATCTGCCCAAGGTTTATGAAGTGACCGTCAAGCACCCACTGGATGAAAAACAGGTGAAAAAACTGCTGGACGGCGTGGTGCTGGACGATGACCCGAAGCCGGTGCGCGCCGCCGCTTGCGAGATTGTCGATATGGATGCTGCCAAACTTCATCTGCGCCTGACACTCACCGAAGGCAAGTACCACCAGGTCAAGCGCATGCTGGCCGCCGTTGGGAACCGGGTTGAAGGTTTACACCGCTCCCGAATTGGCGCGCTGGAATTGCCCGACGACCTGAAACCGGGGCAATGGCGTTGGCTGGTTGCGGCCGATCTGGACAAGCTCAAACCGCTTGCAGCCTGAAGTACCGGGTCAATCCGAGGTTTTCAGGAAATCGGTGATCAGCCTCAGAGTCAGGTCTGCCTGGTCGCGGTGCGCGGAGTGCCCGCAATCTGCCAATTGATGCCGCGTTATCGGCCCCGACGGGTTGATTTCGTCAATCTGGCGCATCGTGCCGTAAACATCGCCCATGCCCTGAATCGCAAGGATCGGTGATTGGATGCGCTGGCAGTCAGGTCGAATGTCAAAGGCGCGAAATTCGTCAGACAGCCAGATGTCATTCCATTGCCAGAAGGCGCAGTCCACATTGGCGTGGTGGCGAGCCAGGCGGTCACGTAAATCACCCGATTCAAAGGCACTGCGCGCCTTCGCGATTGACTGAACCGAGACGTCTTCCACAACCACGTGGGGAGCCAACACGGCAACGGCCGCCACTTCAAACTTGCTGGCGTACAGCAAAGCAATGCTGCCGCCGTCGGAATGGCCGACCAGCACCGGAGCCACAACATGCAGAGCCTTCAACAACGCGGGCAGAACCGACCAAGCCTCCTGATGCAGGTAGTCCGGCAACAGCCGCCCTCGGCCCCGAACATCGGGCACGCTGTCAGACTGCCCATAACCACGGCGCGAATAGACCCAACCGGCTCGCCCCGTCGCCGCACAAAGCCGGGCCGGCCAGCCGCGCCACATGGCGACCGAGCCCAGGCCTTCGTGCAGGAAGACCAGCGGGGCCAAACGCCCCTGCGCTTGCGTGCTGGCGATCTCCACCAGTTCCAGCCTTACGCCATTTACAAAAATACGATTCATCCAGCCAATGGTAGGTGAAGAGGTATGTGAAGTGGTACAGGAATCGCTATGGGCAACTGTCAAAGCACTCGTGACCAATCAAGCTTTTGCGTCAAGGGATGGCAGTGGTGAAATAAATTGCTACATAACAAATAGCAAACTTTGTATGTTATACGAGGGCTAGAGCCATATTTTATTGGTTTTGATATTGGTTTTGGGGTGTTTTCACGCTGTTTAATATCACCAGTGATATCAATAGTCTCTGAAAATTGGATCAGGCAGCCTTGTCGACGGACCAGGTTCCAGCCAAATTTGAACTGTCACATCTTGAAACCGCGAGTGGGCCTTGGCGGGCGCACTCTGCAAGGGTGCAAGTTACACTAGCCAGTTACTTCGGAAGTGGATTTTTGTGAAGTTTTTTGCGTCTTTTGCGGCTGTGTTCGCGGGTTTTTTCCTGTCCCTCTGGGCGCTGCCTGCGGTGGCCCAGGCACAGGTTGCAGCGCCTGTGGCCACGCTGGCGATGCACCCGGTCTTTGTGCTCAATTCAAAAGATGCCAATGTCAGCGTGATCGACCCGCTGACCTGGAAGGAAACCAGGCGCATTCCAACGGGCAAAGAGCCGCATCACCTGTACCTCACGCCGGATGAAAAATCCATCATCATTGCCAACGCTGCGAGCGATTCGCTCACTTTCATTGACCCGAAAACCGCAGAAATCCAGCGCACAGTGCGTGGCATTCTGGACCCTTACCATCTGCGGTTTTCGCCCGACATGAAGTGGTTTGTGACGGCCGCCAACCGGCTCAACCACATTGACATCTACAAATGGGACGCTGGCCAGTTGACCCTGGCCAAACGCATCGCCACGGGCAAAACACCCAGCCATTTGTGGATCGACAGCAAAAGCACCACGGTTTACGCCAGCATGCAGGACAGCGATGAGCTGGTGCAAATCGATCTGGCCACACAGACCCTGAAATGGCGCGGCAAAACCGGCCCCTCACCGGCCGATGTGTTTGGCACGCCGGATGACCGGCACTTGCTGGTCGGCCTCACCGGCGGCGATGGTGTCGAGGTTTACGACATCAGCGGCCCCGCGCCCAAGCTGGTCAAAACCATCAAGACTGCCCTGGGTGCCCATGCGTTTCGAAGCGCCGGCGACAAGCGCCATGTGTATGTGAGCAACCGCGTGGCCAACAGCATCAGCAAGATCGACTTTCAGACCATGACTGTGGTGGACACCTACGCTGCACCCGGCGGGCCGGATTGCATGGAAGTGTCTTCCGACGGAAAATACATTCTTGTGACTTCGCGCTGGGCCAGAAAACTCAGTGTGATTGACGTCAGCACGCGCCAGCTGGTGCGTCAAGTCAACGTAGGAGCATCGCCCCATGGTGTCTGGACACTTGATCACGCGTCGAGGCTCTAAGGCCGCCGCCAGCGGCTTGCCGGCTGGTGCCTGCGCCGCATCCGCCCTGGTGCTCGTCCTGGCAATGGTATTGCCAGCCAGTGCCTGGGCGCAAAAGGGCTGTGACAAGCCGCTTTACCTGACGTTTGACACGGGTCACATGGGCACCGCTGCGCTGATTGCCGATGTGCTGAAGCGCCAGGGTGTCCGGGTGACATTTTTTGCATCCAATGAACGCACGCAGCAGGGCGACGGCAGTCTGGGCAACCACTGGGCGCCTTGGTGGAAGGCCCGCGCTGCCGAAGGGCACGAGTTCGCATCACACACTTATGACCATGTTTATTGGCGGGGCGATGTCAAAGGGACTGAGCCCAAGTTCCGCATGCGGCCCTCCAGCGGGGCCTTCGAAGGGCGTGAATTCTCGTGGGATGCCAAGAAGTACTGCCAGCAGATCGATTATGCCGCCGAGCGTTTGCAGGATTTCACGGGCAAAAAACCATTGCCGCTGTTTCGCGCGCCGGGCGGCAAGACGTCGCCGCGCTTGCTGCAAGTGGCCAAGGCCTGCGGTTACGACCACGTGGGCTGGGCGCCTTCTGGTTTTTTGGGCGATGAGCTGCCAAGCGAAAAATTCAGCAACGACAGTCTGCTCAAGAAGGCCCTGCGCGACATCAAGACCGGTGACATTCTGGTGGCCCATTTGGGCATCTGGTCGCGCAAGGACCCCTGGGCACCAGCGGTGCTGGAGCCATTGCTGGTCGGATTGAAGGACAAGGGTTTCTGCTTTGCCACGCTGCGCGAGCATCCGGCCTACAAAGGCTGGATCGCCAGCCAGATCAAGTAATTCCATTGCTGCCTTGATCGACGCTTTAATCGACTCTTTAATCGGCGCCATCGCTACCGCCCAGCAATGGCTGTTTGAGACCCTGGTCCAGCCGCTCATGTTCGCCTTGGGTATGGGTGGACTGCTGGAAGACGGTTTTACCGCCACCTTGTGGCTGATGGTGGGCGTGTTGCAACTGGTGGTGCTGCTGGTCGTCATTGGTCCATTGCAGCGCTGGCGCCCGGTTGAGCCGGTGACAGACCGCGCCACCGTGCGCACCGACCTGATCTACACCCTCATCCATCGGCTGGGGCTGTTTCGCCTGTTTCTGTTTCTGGCGATCGAGCCGGTGCTGGATTCCATCGTTGGCAGTTTGCGTGTGGCTGGTTGGAGCCCTTTTCATCTGGATGCGGTGTGGCCCGGTGTGACTGACGTTGGCATCGTCAGTCTGCTCCTTTACCTGGTGGTGATCGATTTTGTGGACTACTGGATTCACCGGGGGCAACATCACTTTGAATGGTGGTGGCGCCTGCATTCACTGCACCACGCCCAGCGGCAGATGACCATGTTCAGCGACAACCGCAATCATTTGCTGGATGACCTGCTGCGTGACCTGCTGGTGGTGCTGGTCGCCCAGGCGATTGGTGTGGCGCCCTCGCAGTTCGTCGCGATCGTGCTGATCACCCAGCTCAGTGAAAGCTTTCAGCATGCCAACGTGCGGATCTGGTTCGGTCAAATTGGTGAGCGGCTTTGGATCAGTCCGCGCTTTCACCGGTTGCACCACAGCATTGGTTTGGGCCATGAATCCGGAGGCAGGAACACCCTTGGGGGGAAGAATTTTGGTGTGCTGCTGCCCTGGTGGGACATGCTCTTTGGCACGGCCAATTTCGAGCTTCGCTATGACCCAACCGGCGTGCGCGATCAGGTCGAGCCCGGCCCGCATGGCCTTCGTGATTATGGCCAGGGCTTTTGGTCGCAGCAGTGGCTGGGTTTGAAAAGGCTGGCCGGCAGGGCCTGAGCGCGCAGGCAACCAACGGTTATGCTTTAGCCCATGAGCAAGCTTCTGGACTCCTTCTGGCGCGCAGCCATGTACTGCCTGCACCCGCGCGTGATCGCGCTGTCGATCCTGCCGCTGATCATCATGGCGGCGATTTCGTTGGGGCTTGGCTACTTCCTCTGGGACGACGCCATGGTGTTTGTGCGCACCCACCTGGAAAGCGTAGCGCTGGTCAACACCCTGGTCACCTGGCTTGAGGGCCTGGGGCTCAACCGGCTGCGCAGCGTACTTGCACCCGTTGTCGTACTCGTGTTCGCACTTCCACTGATCGTGATTTCGTCGTTGTTGTTCGTGGCCTGGCTGATGACCCCGGCCATGGTGGCGTTGGTCGCCGAACGGCGCTTTTCCACACTGGAGCGCAAAAAGGGCGGCTCGATGCTGACCAGTGTGGCTTGGTCTCTGGGCTCGACGCTGTTGGCCGTCATTGCGCTTTGCATTTCAGTTCCGCTGTGGCTCATTCCACCGCTCATCCTGATTTTGCCGCCGCTGATTTGGGGCTGGCTGACCTACCGCGTGATGTCATATGACTCGCTGGTCGATCACGCCAGCGCCGAAGAGCGCAAGACGATTTTCAGGGAGCACAGGGGCAGCCTGCTGGCCATCGGCATCATCAGCGGCTATCTGGGGGCTGCGCCAAGCCTGCTGTGGGCTTCTGGTGCGATGTTCATTGCGATGGCGCCCATATTGGTGCCCATCGCGATCTGGATCTACACGCTGGTGTTCGCGTTTTCGTCGCTGTGGTTCGCGCATTACACCCTGGCGGCCTTGCAGCAGCTGCGCCGGTTGAACAGCAGTGTCGTGCCGGTCGAGAGGCCAGCGGTTGCCGTGAAGACCATCGCGCATGACGAGGTGATTGATGTCACACCCATCCTTTCCAGCCCGCCGCCGCCGGTTCCCTGATTGCTGTTGCGCATCACCGCTGCTGTGTGCCCATGACCGATTCTAAAAATTCTTCAACCTATCGCATGACAACCACTTTTGGCCTCATCATCATTGGCGATGAAATTCTCTCAGGCAAGCGTGCCGACAAACACCTGCCCAAGGTGATTGAGCTGTTGGCCGCACGCGGGCTGGCGCTTGATTACGCCGAGTACGTGGGAGACTCGCCAGAGCGCATCACGGCGGCCTTGAAGCGTGCTTTTGCATCGGGTGATGTGGTGTTTTCAACCGGCGGCATTGGTGCCACGCCGGATGACCACACGCGCCAGTGTGCGGCGAAGGCCCTGGGCGTTGAATTGGCCCTGCACCCACAGGCCGAGGCACTGATCCGCGAGCGCATGCAGGACACGGCGCGCGAACAGGGCACCGTTTACGAGCCCGACCGGCCCGACAACATTCATCGCTTGAACATGGGCGTGTTCCCGAAGGGCGCTGAAATCATTCCCAACCCGTATAACAAAATTCCTGGTTTTTTCTGCGAAAGTCCAATCGAGCGTCGCGCAGGGCCGCCCCAAGCAGCGAGGTCCCCCTCGGGGGGCAGCGACCCACACGCAGTGGGGGAGCGTGGGGGCATACATTTCGTTCCGGGGTTTCCGGTAATGGCGTGGCCGATGATCGAATGGGTGCTCGATACGAAATATGCGCACCTGCATCAAACGGCCGCCTGGATCGAAAAGTCCGTGATCGTTTTTGGTGCAATGGAAGCAGCCTTGACACCCTTGATGGAGGCCATCGAGCTTGAATATTCGGGTGCCAAGGTGTTCAGCCTGCCGAGTGTCGATCACCCCGAATATGGCCGTCACATTGAGCTGGGGGTGAAAGGCGCGCCGGATTTGGTCGCCTCCGCGTACCCGGCGTTGCTCAAGGGCCTTGAAAAGTTCTCGGCCCGCCTTGGCCCCGAATTGGTGCGAAGTTAACGTGTTGTTTTGGTGCAATTGCATGAACGCACCAAAAATGTGCATTCATGCTTTTTGCGGAATGAGCTAAATCCCCAGCAACTGGTGCACAACGCGGGCAAACTGCCCTGAAATATCGGGCAAAATCAGAGGTTTGGAAAAGCGGGCGAGACCAGCGTCTTGGCATAAAAACTGCATTCCATAACTGTGCATCTTTTCTAATTTCAATCAACAGGAGTATTTGATGGCCAAGACCGTCGCAGACGTGATCAAGATGGTGAAAGAAAATGAAGTCAAGTTCGTTGACTTCCGTTTCACCGACACACGGGGTAAAGAGCAGCACGTGACTGTGCCGGTTTCCCATTTTGACGAAGACAAATTCACCTCGGGCCACGCCTTTGACGGTTCAAGCATTGCCGGATGGAAAGGCATTGTAGCCTCGGACATGCAACTCATGCCTGACCCCAACACCGCCAACATTGATCCGTTCTTTGAGGAAACCACGCTGTTCATGAGCTGCGACGTGGTCGAGCCCAGCGACGGCAAGGCCTACGACCGCGACCCGCGTTCGGTTGGCAAGCGCGCTGAAGCCTACCTCAAGGCGACCGGCATTGGCGACACGGCCTTCTTCGGCCCTGAGCCAGAGTTCTTCATTTTTGACGACGTGCGCTGGAACACCGACATGTCGGGCGCGTTTTTCAAGATCGACGAATATGAAGCTCCCTGGAACAGCGGCAAGAAAATTGAAGGCGGCAACCGCGGCCATCGTCCTACCGTCAAGGGTGGTTACTTCCCCGTGCCCCCGGTGGACAGCACGCAAGACATGCGCGCTGAAATGTCGCTGATCCTTGAAGGCCTGGGCGTTCCGGTTGAAGTGTTTCACCACGAAGTTGCAGGCGCCGGCCAGAACGAGATTGGTACGCGTTTCAGCACGCTGGTGCAGCGCGCCGACTGGGTGCAAATCCTGAAATACGTGGTGCAGAACGTTGCCAATGCGTATGGCAAAACCGCTACCTTCATGCCAAAGCCAATCGTTGGCGACAACGGCAGCGGCATGCATGTGCACCAGTCCATCAGCAAAGACGGCAAGAACATTTTTGCCGGAGACGGCTATGCCGGCCTGTCTGACACCGCGCTTTACTACGTGGGCGGCATCATTAAGCATGCCCGCGCGCTGAATGCCATTACCAACCCGGGCACCAACAGCTACAAGCGCCTGGTGCCGGGCTATGAAGCGCCGGTGAAGCTGGCTTATTCAGCCAAAAACCGATCCGCTTCGATCCGCATTCCCTACGTTGCGAACCCACGCGGCCGCCGTATTGAGGCGCGTTTCCCGGATCCGCTGGCGAATCCCTATCTGTGCTTCTCGGCTTTGCTGATGGCTGGCCTTGACGGCATCGAGAACAAGATTCACCCCGGTGAAGCCGCCACGAAGGACCTGTACCATTTGCCGCCCGAGGAAGATGCCAAGATCCCGACCGTGTGCCACAGTCTGGACCAGGCGCTGGATTGCCTGAATGCCGACCGCGCCTTCCTGACCAAGGGTGGTGT
>JANMCB010000064.1:0-6591 GCA_031360805.1 Rhodoferax sp. | reverse complement strand
TGGCGTTGCTGGGGGTGTTTTCGCTGTACACGCGCCCTGAATTCCTGGTCCCGCTGGCCGATCAGATTTGGGCCTGCTTTTGAAGAACGCTCGCACCACTGGCATGACCAGACTGCGCACCACCCTATGACCGAACCGCATCACGCTTTGGGTGACGCGTCGGCCTGGGTTGCGCGCTGGTCGCACCTGCTTCGCAACCGGTCCAACGTTTTGGACATCGCCTGCGGCCAGGGACGGCACATGAAATATCTGAGTTTCCTGGGGCATGTCGCAACGGGGGTTGACCGCTCGCAAGAGGCGCTTTGCATTGCCAGCCAGTGGGGCGAAACTGTGCTGGCCGACATTGAAAACGCGCCGTGGCCACTGGTGCAGGAACAGCAGATGCGTCGCTTTGATGCCGTGGTGGTCACCAACTACCTTTGGCGGCCCTTGGTTCCCGTCATGCTCCAAAGCCTGGCGCCCGGCGGCATCCTGATCTATGAAACCTTTGCGGTGGGCAATGAGAGCGTTGGCAAGCCTTCGCGGCCCGACTTCCTGCTGCAGCCCGGTGAGTTGCTCAGTGCCTTTTCGGCGTTGCGCGTTATCGCCTATGAGGACGGTTTTGTGGCCTCTCCCGACAGATTCGTGCAGCGCCTGGTTGCTGCAGCGCCTGAGTATCGCCAGGCGAATCCGCCTGCCGACGCCGGTTCAAATGCCCCTTCGCAGAGACGCTTCGCGCTCTAGGTAAAATGCGCGATTGCCTGAATATCCCAACACCGCAACTTTCACTTAGCCCTGGACATGACTAGCACCTATCAGCAGATTACGGGAAGCATCGTGGCACTCGTGACGCCCATGCACGAGGATCGCTCGGTGGACTACGCCACGCTGCGCAAGCTCATTGACTGGCATATTGCCGAAGGCACAGACTGCATTGGTGTTGTGGGCACCACGGGCGAATCACCCACCGTCAACGTTGAAGAGCATTGCGAAATCATCCGCGTCTCGGTGGAGCAGGCTCGCGGCCGCGTCCCCGTGATGGCGGGCTGCGGTGCAAACTCGACGTCCGAGGCGATTGAGCTGACCCGGTTCGCCAAAGGCGTGGGCGCCGATTGTCAATTGCAGGTCGTGCCCTATTACAACAAGCCGACGCAGGAAGGCCAGTACCAACACTTCAAGGCAATCGCCGAAGCGGTTGACCTGCCGATGGTGCTGTACAACGTACCGGGCCGTACGGTCGCGGACATGGCCCATGAAACCGTGATGCGGTTGACCCAGGTGCCGGGCATTGTGGGCATCAAGGAAGCGACTGGCAACATTGAGCGGGCTCAGTGGCTGATTCGTGAGGTGCCGCGTGAATTTGGCGTCTATTCCGGTGACGATGGCAGCGCAGTTGCGTTGATGCTGTGTGGCGGCCAGGGCAATGTCAGCGTGACCGCCAATATTGCGCCGCGGTTGATGCATGAACTGTGCGTGGCCGCCCTGGCGGGCAATGCACGGCGCGCGATGGAAATTCAGCTGGCGCTGCTTCCGGTGCACAAACACCTGTTTGTCGAGCCCAACCCGATTCCAGTGAAATGGGCCATGCAAAAGATGAATCTATGTGGCGGCACACTGCGTCTGCCGATGACGCCCCTGTCCGCTGCCTATGAGAGCGTCGTAGAAGGCGCTCTTCGCGCTGCCAGCCTGATTTGACACACCAGGAAATCACGGCGGATTGCCTGGCAGTTGTTGCCGTCATCCGCTTCTCTTTCAGCCGAAAACACGGTTAAAAAAAAAGGACCTTTCAGTGAACAATTTTTCCAGATTTGCACCGTTGGGCGCTTGCGCCCTGGTCTTGTCCCTTTCGCTAGGTGGCTGTTCGATGCTGGAGACGGATCGGGTCGATTACAAAAGTGCCGGCAAGGCGCCGTCCCTTGAGGTGCCGCCAGACCTCACGCAACTGACGCGCGACACTCGCTACGCCGTGCCTGGCACAGCGGTCACCGCGTCAGGCTACCAGCTCGCAAGACCGCCTCAAAATGTGGGCACAGCGGCAACTACCTTGGGCGATGTGCGAATCGAGCGCTCTGGCAACCAGCGCTGGCTTGTGGTCGCACGACCAGCCGACCAGCTTTGGGACACCGTCAAGGACTTCTGGCAGGAAAACGGCTTTTTGCTGACACTGGACCAGACCAACCTGGGCATCATGGAAACCGACTGGGCTGAAAACCGGGCCAAGCTTCCCCAGGACTTCATTCGCAATACGCTGGGCAAGCTGCTTGACTCGGTGTACTCAACCGGTGAACGCGACAAGTTTCGCACCCGCCTGGAGCGCACGGCTGCGGGCACGACCGAGATCTACATCAGTCACCGAGGCATGGTTGAAGTCTATGCCAACTCGACCCAGAAGGACCAGACCGTGTGGCAACCGCGTCCGGTTGACCCTGAGCTGGAAACCGAGTTCCTGCGTCGCCTGATGGTGCGTTTGGGCGTGCCGCAGGAGCAATCCAAAACGGCCGTGGTCGCTACGGTCACAACCACCTCCAAAGTGTCTATGCTCAACGGTCAGCCGGTAGTGTTGATCGACGACGGTTTTGACCGCGCGTGGCGCCGTGTCGGCCTGTCGCTGGATCGCACCGGCTTTACTGTGGAAGACCGCGATCGGGCCAAGGGGACTT
Organism: Rhodoferax sp.; assembly: GCA_031360805.1. GTDB lineage: Bacteria > Pseudomonadota > Gammaproteobacteria > Burkholderiales > Burkholderiaceae_C > JANYCG01. The sequence continues at coordinate 3,952 of JANMCB010000064.1, read as the reverse complement.
ATTTTGTGCGCTACGTTGAACCCAATGCTGACAAGGCGGAGCCGGGCTTCTTCGCCAAGATTTTCGGCGGCTCAGCGGCGACGCCTGCGCCCCTCAAATACCGCATCACTGTGCAAAGCACGGGCGAGTCTTCAACGGTGGCCGTCCTGAACACCGACGGCAACCCGGAAACCTCAGCCAACGCGCAGCGCATCATCAAGGTCATTGCCGACGACCTGCGGTAAACAGGCAATCGCCGCAGGCGGGTCAAGGCATCATGTTGCGATTCAGAAGCCTTGGCAGCGGCAGCGCCGGTAATGCAACAGTCGTTGAAGGCAGCAGCGGCACCCACGTCAAACGGCTTTTGATTGACTGCGGTCTTGGCGTTCGGGTGCTCACTGACCGCCTTGCCCGGGCCGGGCTTGCGCCCGACCAGATTGACGCCATCTTTGTGACCCACGAACACAGTGACCACATTGGCTGCGCACGCCAGATGGCACTGCGTTTTCGAACGCCTGTCTGGATGAGCCAGGGCACATATATGGGCATTGGCGAGAGCGACTTTGAGGGTTTGATGAACCGCGCCCAGGACAGCACCTGCATCGACCTTGGCGAAATCCAGATCACACCCTTCACGGTTCCGCACGATGCGCGCGAGCCATTGCAACTTCGGTGTACCGATGGCGACCGTCACCTTGGGGTTTTGACGGATCTTGGGCACGCCACCAGCCATGTGCTGGCCCATTTGAACGCCTGTCATGCACTGCTGCTGGAATGCAACCATGATGCTGATTTGTTGGCTGGTGGCGCTTACCCGGCCTTTTTGAAGAAGCGCGTGGGCGGTCGTCTGGGTCACCTGTCGAATGCAGACGCAGCCCAGATTGCCCGGTCGCTGGACCATGGTGGCCTGAACATGATCATCGCAGCGCACCTGAGCCGTCAAAACAACCGACCCGAACTGGCGCGCGCTGCAGTTGCACAGGCGATGGGCCGGGCTGCTGCTGACATCGGCGTGGCCACCCAGGAAGCCGGGTGCGACTGGATTGAGGTTTGATTCGACCCCGATAGAGCGCAGACAGGCATAAAAAAAGCCACCTTGCGGTGGCCTTTTTTGCAGTCAGGAAGAATTACTTCTTGGTGGCTGCGGCAAGCAGCAAGATTTACTTCTTCACGGCTGTGGTCGCAGCGTCAGCAGCTTTCTTGGCAGCGTCAGCAGCAGCCGTTTTAGCGGCATCGACAGCAGCGGTTGCAGCGCCTTTGGCAGCGTCAGCAGCAGCAGCGGTTGCATCCTTGGCGGCGCCGGTAGCGTCCTTGGCAGCATCAACAGCAACAGTTGCAGCGCCGGTAGCGGCACTGGCAGCAGCGCCAGCAGCAGTAGCCGCGTCTTTGGCGACTTCAACCGCTGGAACCACAACAACAGCTGCAGGCGCGGGAACGACAACAGCTTTAGGCTCTTCTTTTTTGCCACAAGCGGCCAGAGCAGCGGCGGCGATAATTGCTGCCAAAACGAGTGATTTGTTCATTTGATGTACCCAGTGAAAAAAGTGAATAAATAAAACCAATTTCCGCAAAATTACCGAAGCAGACGAGCTGCAAGGACCGAAACAAAACTGCTAAGTCTCTTTTTGCTTAGCCTCAAATTATAGCCTGAAATCCGGTTTTCACGGGGAAACCCTAACGCACTTTTACGTAGACGTCGCTTTACAAGCCGAGCGTCGAGGCAGGAAAACCAGGTGAGCTGGCGCGGATTCTCGCGTCCAGCAACTCACGCAAATGCACCCGGCGATCTGCTTCATACCCACTCACGCCAGCGCTCAAGGGGCGGCTCAAACGCTGCATTACCCAGCTTCGGCCCCAGATGGCGCTGGGGAAATCGAGCGGATCCTCGTCGCGGCAACGCCGGCATTCAACAATGTGGCTCCAGGTTTTGCGCCAGTTTGCCATGCGCGGCTGGTTGCGAACAATGCCGTCAAAACGGGTGGCCAGCAAGGTGATTTGCCGCCCGGTTTTTGACCACGACTGTAGCGATTCTGCAACAGCGCGCTCACCCAATGGCCAGTCCGCGAAGTCCGCATCACACAGAATCAGCTCGCGCCAGCCCTCGTAGGCTGCCACAGCGAGCGCGTGCCGGATCAACCCCGTGAAGGCCAGCCGACCCTCAAATCGCCCGGACGGTAACGGGTCGGGCGGCAAGCGGATGTAGGTGCTGTGAGGATCGTCAACATTCATGTATCCACCCCGCTTCAAGCCAGTTGCAGAGCAACGATTTTGCACCTTCGCTGGCGCGATGCAAGGTGTCGGGTTGCAACACGCGTTCATTGGCAAAGCGCCTCATCAGGATCGCATCCCGCCCGGAAGCCGCATAACTCTCGCCATTGATAAAAACGTGCTGGTCGTCAAACAGCATTTTTGTGCGACGGTCCAGCCGCAGACCAATGCTGTTTGCAATGCCCATCGGAGACGCCTCAGCGCCATCGTCAAACCAGACACTCGCTTTGGGCTCACTGAGGCACTCGCCCAAAGCGCGCTGAAGGACCGCCGGGTTGCCCAGGGCCTTTTGCAAGGCAGCCTGGGCAAATTTGATCAATTCAAGCGGGATTTCTCCCGGTGCTAGCACTGCAGGTTGGGCTGCATCCTGGTATAGCGCGGCGCCCGCTTCTTCCAGCGCATCGTCCGCCAGCCGCTGCAACAGCTCGCCCGCCAGCTCGCCACGCCCTGGCGCCCGAAAGCCAATCGAGTAGGTCATGCACTCATCCAGCGCAACGCCGTCATGTGCGTAGCGCGGCGGCAGGTACAGCATGTCGCCTGGTTCCAGCACGAAAGTCTGCTCGGCTTGAAAATCCGCCAGAATTTTGAGGGGCACATCTGGCTGAAGCGTCAAGTCTTTCTGACGGCTGATTTTCCATTCCCTGCGCCCTTGCGCCTGCAGCAAGAAGACGTCATAACTGTCAAAGTGGGGACCAACCCCGCCGCCCGGCGCGGCGTAACTGATCATCAGGTCATCCAGCCGCGCGTCGGGAACAAATCTGAACTGGTCCATCAATGCCCGTACCGCGTCATGATGCAAATCAACCCCTTGCACCAGCAGCGTCCAGTCCGGCGTTTTCAGCGCTGGCAAGGAGCGCCGCGCAAAGGGACCGGTTTTGAGGCGCCATTCAGGCTTACCAGCGCCAGCGCCAAAGCCAGGCTTTCGGGCAGCGTTTCGCTCGATCAGTCGGGACTCCACATCCTCATCAGCGGCCAGTTCGAACAGCTCGGTGCGGTCCAACAGCGGTTTGAAATTGGCAATCGCCTGCCGAATCAGCAACGGCTTTTTCTGCCAGTAGCGGGCCATGAAGGTTTTCGGGCTGATGCCGCCCAGCAACGCCAGGGGTTGGGTAATGTCCATTTCGGGTATTTCCAGTATTGCGACAGGGAGCCTGCAAGCTGCGACAATTCTCCTATGGAAATCACACAACAATGCGTCGTCGCTCTGACCTGGACGCTGAAAGACACCCTGGGCGAAGAATTGGACGTGCTGGACGACCCGGTCGAGTTTTTAATTGGCGGCCACGACATGTTCAAAGCCATCGAAGACGCGCTCCAGGGGCATGAAAAAGGCGCAAAACTCGACCTGCATCTGGAGCCGGAGCAGGCGTTTGGCGACTTCAACGACCAGTTGCTGTTTCTGGAGCCGCGCGCGCTGTTCCCCAAGGATATTGAAGCGGGCATGACCTTTGAAGGCGCGTCACTGCCAGCCGGGTGCAACCCTGATGCTCCTAAAGATGTGCTGTACACCGTGAGTGAAATTTACGCCGACCACGTCGTGCTGGACGGCAACCACCCGCTGGCGGGCATCGCACTGCGCCTGAGCTTGAAAGTCGAAGGCGTGCGCGAAGCAAGCCTGGACGAAATTGCCGCAGGGTCTGCCGGAACCGGGTTTTTCAGAGTCCAGCCGTTGCATGCCGAACAGCTTGAAAATCCGACCCTGCAT
>JANMCB010000036.1:0-1848 GCA_031360805.1 Rhodoferax sp. | reverse complement strand
CCCACCTGCTTGAAAGGCTTGCATGACCCTCACTGTTCCCTACCAGGGCATCTGGCCCGCGCTGCTCACGCCGCTTGACGCGAATCTGGACATCGACATTCCCTTGCTCGCGCGCCATTCGCGCGGCCTGCTGGACGCGGGGTGTGCGGGCGTGACGCCATTTGGCACGACGGGCGAGGGGCCGTCATTCAGTGTGGCGGAGCGCATAGCTGCGGTGGCTGGGCTGATGGCCGGTGGCGTGCCCGCGGGGCGGATTTTGGTGTCCACCAGTTGCGCGGCGCTGCCGGATGTGGTGACGCTCACGCGCCATGCGGTGCGGGCGGGCGCGTTCGGCGTGCTTTTGTTGCCCCCGTTCTTTTTGAAGGGCGTGCCAGACCAGGGCGTGATTGATTTCTACAGCCAGGTCATTGCCAAAGTGGCCGATGATCGCCTGCGCATCGTGCTGTATCACATTCCGCAAATTTCGGGCGTGCCGCTCAGCCATCACGTGGTTGGGACGCTGCTGAAGCGCTTCCCGCAAACCATCATCGGGATCAAGGACAGTGGCTGCGTGCAGGCGACGTCACTGGCCTTTGCGAGGGCGTTCATGCCGCCCTTGCAAGTGTGGGTGGGCAATGAGCCCGACCTGCAGGTGCTGGCGGAACAGGGCAGCATCGGCGCGGTCAGCGGCGTGGGCAACGTGATGCCGCATTTGCTGCAGCGGCTGGTCGCTGAACATGATGGCCTGCACGCCACGCGCGACCTGGCCCGGGTGAAGGAATTCATCAACGTTCTGGGGGGCTATGGCATGACGGCGGCGTTCAAGGGCATCATGGCCATTCTGGACAACCACCCCGGCTGGCGGCAGGTTCGCGCCCCGCTGGTGGCGTTGAATGAGGCCGAGTTGGCGCTGCTGTCGGCTCAAATGGCTGCCTTTGCACTGGACCGGACGCGGGATTGACGCTTTCTACCTTTCGCCAACTGAGTCGCTGGGTCAGCTTGAATGCTATATTAAAAGTAGCAAACTATTTATATAATACGAGGGCTAGAGGCATATTTTGTCACTTTTTTGACAATTTCAGCCGATTTTTGCACGAAAATTAACCTACAGGTTAATTTTTATCGCCTTTTTACACTGGCCAGACGACGCCGTTGTCGTTCAGGATGGCGTCCAGCGGCACGTCATGCGGCTCTGGCTCGAAGTCGTCAATGAAGCCCTGCGTGTAGCCAAGCCCGACGGTAACCGGTTTGGGTTGCAGCGTAGCCAGCGTGCGGTCGTAAAACCCGCCGCCGTAGCCCAGCCGGAACCCGCCGGTGCTGTAGCCCACACAGGGCACAAACAGCAGCGTCGGCACAATCACTTCGGTGTCTTTTGGTTTGGGAATGCCGTACGCGTCTTCTTCCATTGGGCAGCCGGGGTACCAGGCGTGAAAGGTCAAGGTTTTATGGACTTTGTCAACCACCGGCAGGCCTATGCGGCGCGGCTGGGGCTCATCAAGCAACTCCCCGTCTTCTTTCCAGCGGTGCAGCGCAGGCAGCGGGTCAAACTCGCCCTTGATGGGCCAATACGCGCCAATGACCTCGTCGGTACGGCCAAACAGCCAGATACGCATCACGCGCTGCAGCAAGTCGGCACGTTGCAGGCGGTCCGGCAGATTGAGACGTTCTTCAATCAGGGCTTTGCGCTTACTTTGTCGGTCAGTTAATTTGTCCATAATGTCTTGATGCTATCCAAATTTCTCTGCACCTTCGTCATGGCTTCATTTTTGGGGCCGGTTGCCATGGCCCAGACCACAGCGGGCGACAGCCTGATGGTCGAGATGAATCAGGCGTTCAAACGCGGCGACCGAAAAAAACTGGCGGCCCTGT
>JANMCB010000034.1:0-11924 GCA_031360805.1 Rhodoferax sp. | reverse complement strand
GCAATCCAGAACCCGCCCACCGCGTAAACCAGCAGCACCAGCAAATGCTGCACCCAATGCGCGGGCCACTGGTCCATGAACAGGGGGCGCACCAGTTCAACCGCGCTGGTCAGCGGCAGCCAGTCGGAAACAGCGCGCACGATGGGTGGCAGTTGATCCCGCGGAAAAAACACACCGCTTAAAAACATCATCGGCGTCATGAACAGCGTGAAGTAGTAGGTGAAAAAATCGTAGCCTTTGGCAAGCGCGTTGAAGATCAGCGCAATGCAACTGAAGGTGATGCCTACGCCCACCAGCACCGGCAAAGTCAAGAGCAGCTTGGGGCTGTGCGACACGCCCAGGGCCAGCATCACCGCCAGAATCGCGACGGACGTGAGGATCGACTTGAACGCGGCCCACAGCATTTCGGCAAACAGGATGTTGTCCAGGCTGACCGGCGCATTCATGATGCCGTCCCAGGTTTTTTGCACGTGCATGCGTGAGAACGCCGAGTAAAGCGCTTCAAACGACGCAGCATTCATGGCGCTGGTGCAGATGTAGCCGCCGCCCAGAAACACAATGTAGGGCACGGTCGCATCGCCAATCTTGACCTGCCCCACCAGCGCACCGAGCCCGTAGCCAAAAGCCACCAGTGCGATCAGCGGGTCCGCAATGTTGCCGACCATGCTGGGAATGGCCAGCTTGCGCCACACCAGCAGGTTGCGCATGAACACTGGCCAGAAGCGCAGCGACAAGCGGGGCGCCGACCACAAAGATGATTGCTGTTTTGTCATATGAGTTTTGCCGCCGGGCCGTCCCAAGGCAAAATGCGGCCCCTCTGGGGGCAGCGGCCCGTGCAACGGTGGAGCGTGGGGTTTGTCATCCGTCTTCCCTGATCTGGCGGCCTGTGAGCTTGAGGAACAAATCTTCCAGATTGGCCGGTCGGTGCAAGGTGCGAAGCTGCGGGTAATCCTCCAGTGCGGCCAGCAGCTGCCTGGCGTTCTGGGTGTAAAAAAATGCAGTTTCGCCGCTGACCTCAACCCGCGCTGCCAGATGCTTCAATGGCGAATCCACCAGTGCCAGTGCGCCCACGCCGTAGACCTCAACCACGTCGGGCTCCAGGTGCAGGGCAATCAGATCACGCGGTTTGCCTTCTGCAATCTTGCGACCGTGGTCCAGCACCAGAAGGCGCGCGCAAAGGCGTTCGGCCTCATCCATGAAGTGGGTGGTGAGCAGGATCGACTTGCCCTCCTGCACCAGCAGTTGCAGCCGCTCCCACATCAGGTGGCGCGCCTGCGGATCAAGCCCGGTGGTGGGTTCATCCAGCAGCAGCAACTGTGGGTCGTTCACCAACGCACGGGCCAGCGAAAGCCGCCTGCGCATGCCGCCCGACAGCTCGCCAGGTTTGGCATCGGCCTTGTGGGTCAGCGCTGCAAACTCCAGCAGCTTCGGGATGCGCGCGCGAATGGCGGCGTCTTTCATGCCGAAATAGCGGCCATAAACCAGCAGATTTTCGCTGCAGCTGAAGTCTGGGTCCAGCGTGTCGAACTGGCTGACCACCCCCAATTGCGACTTGATCGCCAGCGCGTCCTGCGGCATGTGCAGCGCCGCCTTGGACTCGGCGCTGCCGGCGAAAAACTGTACGCTGCCACTGTCGGGCAGCGTGAGCCCGAGGCAAATCCGGATGGTGGTGGTTTTGCCCGCGCCATTAGGGCCGATCACGCCCAGGCACTCGCCCGGCGCAATGTCAAACGAGACGTCGTTGACGACTTTGGCGTCGCCATAACGCTTGCACAGCCCACGGGCCTCCAGTAAATTCGGTGTCATAAAGCAATTGTCCGGCAAGTTGGCCATAAGCCGCCCAGAAATGGCTCCAAACTGCGGTAAATTCAGGGTGGATCAATTCAGCCCAAGCCTCACCCCGCATGCGCCGCGCCCCTCGCCGATGAAGCCCGAGATTTCTACCCGACTCCACCCGCTGGAGGATGCCGGACTGGCCATAGGCGCCTTGCGCCAAACACTGACAGAAAAGGACCAGTTGCTCAGTGGCGTGCTGGCCAGCATCAGCCAGGGGGTGATGGTGGTGGACAGCGATCACCGCGTTTATGCTTTCAATGACCGGGTCTGTGAATTGCTGGACATACCGGCAAGCGTGTTTCAAAGCCATCCGACCCTGGCCGAAATGGCCGAGTTCCAGCTGGCGCGGGGCGACTTCGGGTCAGATTTTGAACACGCCGCGCCCGATCTGAAGCTGTACATCAACAACCCGACGCGCGAAAAGCTGCCGAGCAATTACACACGCACCACGGCTGGCGGCCGTGTCGTGGAGATCAAGACCAAACCGCTGGCCACCGGTGGCCTCATCCGTACCTTTACCGACATCACCAGTTATGCCGAGGTTGAACAGGACCGCGGTCGCCTGCACGCGTTGCTCAAGGCAACCCAGGCCATTGCCGAAGTCGGCGGATGGGAGATCGACTTCACCGCCAACCGGGTGTTCTGGACCGACGAAGTTTTCCGAATGCTGGACACGTCGCCCAATTTGTACACACCTGCCATCAGCACGCTCGTGCAGTTTTTTACACCCGAAGCAACACAAAAAGCCAAGGACGTCATCCGCCGTGCGATCAGTGGCCCAAGCGAGACTGAATCCGAGCTGGAAACAGAACTGGTGACCGCCACTGGCCGCAAAATCTCCGTGCTGTTTCGCGGACGCATTGCTGTGAAAAACGGACGTGCTGTCAAGCACACGGCCATGGTGCAGGACATCACCGCGCGCAAGCAGGCCGAGGCCGCGCTGCGCGCCAGTGAAGAGAACTTCCGGCTGATCACGTCGCAGATGCCGGGTGTCGTGTTTCGCCTGACCCTGCTCCATGACGGCACACGCAAGTACACCTTTGTCAGTGATGGCGTGCGTGAGCTGTATGGTGTGGAACCCGAGGCGGTGATCGCCGACAGTGGCACGCTGGCGGCACTCAGGCATCCGGACGATGACACGCACATTGAGACGGACTTGCAGGAAGCCGTGCGCTCTGGTGGACCGATGCTGATCCAGTTTCGCATTCGGCTGGCCGACCGCACCGTCAAATGGGTGCAGATTTCTTCCAACCTGCTGTCGCAGGACAGCCTGGGTTCGGTGCGCATTGGTGTGATGACCGACATCACCGCGCGCAAATGGGCGGAGCTTCAGTTGCAGGAGACCGAAGCACGCTGGAAGCTCGCGCTTGAAAGCACCGGCGACGGTGTTTGGGACTGGCATATCCAGGACGGCGTGGAGTATTACTCAACCCGCTACAAGGAAATGTACGGCTACAGCGAAAACCAGAAGTGGCAGCGCTCTGACGACTACGCCGAGCTGGTTCACCCGGACGACAAGGCGCAGCTGATCAGGGATCAGCAGGCCCATTTCGCCGGAGAGACCGCCACCTACGTCAACGAGCACCGGGTGCGCTGCCGCGATGGCAGCTGGAAATGGATCCTTTCGCGTGGCACCGTGATCAACCGGGATTTTCAGGGGCAGCCGCTGCGAATGATCGGCACGCACACTGATATCAGCGAACGCAAAAAGGCCGAAGCATTGATCTGGCACCACGCGAATTTTGACCAGTTGACCAACCTTCCCAACCGGCGCATGCTCAGGGAACGGCTTGAGCATGAGATGCAGGTTTGCACGCAAAGCGACCAGCGCCTGGCGGTGCTGTTCATAGACCTGGACCACTTCAAGGAAGTCAACGACGCGTTGGGCCATGACAAGGGCGACATGCTTCTGGTCGAGGCCGGACGTCGCATTCGCGAGCGCCTTCGCGACGGCGACACGGTTGCGCGCATGGGTGGCGACGAGTTCACCGTCTTGCTGACCAACGTGTCCGACAATGACCGAACGCAACGCATTGTCGAGGGCATTCTGGGCGCCATGACGACCGCCTTCCAGCTCGAAGACGACCAGGTTTTTGTGTCGGCGAGTATTGGCATTACCAACTTTCCCAATGACGCCAGCGAAGTAGAGAGCCTGCTGAAAAATGCCGATCAGGCCCTGTATGTCGCCAAGGGCGCAGGACGCAACCGGTTCAGCTTCTTTACCCCGGCGCTCAAGGAAGCTGCCCTGGTGCGCGCTCGCCTTGCGCATGACTTGCGTTCCGGGCTGGCCGGGGAGCAGTTCATCATGGTGTACCAGCCCATCATCGACCTGGCCACCGGAGAGATTCACAAAGCCGAAGCGCTGATTCGCTGGCAACACCCGACGCGCGGGCTGATCAGCCCGGCTGCGTTCATCCCCATCGCAGAGACCAGTGGCCTGATCATTGACATTGGCGACTGGGCATTTCGCGTGGTCGCCAGCCAGACGCGCGCGTGGCGGACCTTGCTGGACCCGCGTTTTCAGGTGAGCGTGAACAAGTCGCCGGCCCAGTTCCACCATGACGGAGGCTCCAACCAGGAGTGGCTGGACCACCTTCAGGCGCTGGGCCTGCCGGGCGAATCCATCGTGGTCGAAATCACCGAAGGCCTGTTGCTGGAAGCCAGTGCCAGTGTCAACCGGCAGTTGCTTGAAATGCGCGACGCCGGCGTGCAGGTGTCGCTGGACGACTTCGGCACTGGCTATTCTTCCATGTCGTACCTTCAGAAATTCGACATTGATTTCATCAAGATCGACCAGTCTTTTGTGCGCAACCTGAAGCCTGCCTCGACCGAACTGGCCTTGTGCAAGGCCATGATCGTGATGGCCCATGAGCTTGGGATCAAGGTGATTGCGGAAGGCATCGAAACGCAGGAACAATGCGACTTGCTCGCGGCGGCAGGTTGCGACAGCGGGCAGGGCTACCTGTTTGCACGGCCCATGCTGGCAGCAGATTTTGAAGCGTTCATGGCCCAGAGCGTGGTGGCGTGAAGCAGCCAACACCAGACCAGGTCGAGCCCCGAGCATGAGCCCCAACGTTCGCCTGATTGAGGACAAGTTGCTGTCCGACAACTGGTACCTGCTCAAAACGACCACTTTTGATTTGCAGCGGCAGGACGGAAGCTGGCAACGCCAGAGCCGCGAGACCTACGACCGGGGCAATGGTGCGGCCATCCTGCTCTACAACCAGACCCAGCAAACCGTGATTTTGACGCGGCAGTTCCGCTTTCCGGCTTATGTCAACCCGCGCACCGACGGCTCGTCCAATGGCATGCTGATTGAAGCCTGCGCCGGCCTGCTGGATCTGGACGACCCCGCCACCTGCATCCGCCGCGAAACCGAGGAAGAAACCGGCTACAAGATCCGCGACGTGCGAAAGGTCTTTGAGGCCTACATGAGCCCGGGGTCCGTCACCGAGCGGCTGTTCTTCTTTGTCGGCGAGTACACGGCGGCCGACAAAGTCTCCGAAGGCGGTGGCCACCACCACGAAGGCGAAGACATTGAGGTGCTTGAGATCGCGCTGGACGCGGCGTTGGCACAGGTGGCAAGCGGCGCCATTTGCGATGCCAAAACCATCATGTTGTTGCAGTACGCCAAGCTCAATGGCCTGATGACTGCCGCGCCATCGGTCTGAATTCGCTGACAGCCCTTTACTGGAACGTTTACTGGAACGCCACTTCCGCAAAACTGCGCAGCTTGCGGCTGTGCAATTGGTCAACGCCCTGCCCGCGCAACAGTTCCACCGCGCGGATGCCGATGCGCAGGTGCTGGTCGACCCGCTCGCGGTAGAAGTGGTTGGCCATGCCCGGCAGTTTGATCTCGCCGTGCAGGGGTTTGTCGCTTACACACAGCAGCGTGCCATAAGGAACCCGGAAACGAAACCCGTTGGCCGCGATGGTGGCGCTTTCCATGTCCAGCGCCACGGCGCGGCTCTGGCTGAAGCGCCGCTGGGGGCCGTTGTCAGGCAGCAGTTCCCAATTGCGGTTGTCAGTGGATGCCACCGTCCCCGTGCGCATTATGAGCTTGAGATCGGAGCCGGTCATTTGTGTCACGTGTTTCACGGCGTCTTCCAGCGCCACCTGCACCTCGGCCAGCGCAGGAATCGGCACCCACAATGGCAGCTCTTCGTCCAGCACGTGGTCCTCGCGCACATAGGCGTGGGCCAGCACGTAGTCGCCTAACTGCTGGTTGTTGCGCAGGCCCGCGCAGTGACCCAGCATGATCCAGACATGCGGGCGCAACACGGCAATGTGGTCGGTGATGGTCTTGGCATTGGCTGGGCCCACACCAATGTTGACCATGGTGATGCCGCTACGGTCCGCGCGCACCAGGTGGTAGCCGGGCATTTGCGGCAGCCGTGGCGGCTCCTTGCCCAGCTCGTCCCCGGCCAGCGGTGACAGGCCTGTGCGGCGGGTCACCACATTGCCGGGCTCAATGAATGCCACGTATTCGCTGTTGGTGTCTTTCATCGCCTCATGCCCCAGGCGCACAAACTCGTCAATGTAGAACTGGTAGTTGGTGAACAGCAGAAAATTCTGAAAGTGCTCGGGTGCCGTGCCGGTGTAGTGGCGCAGCCGGTGCAGGGAATAGTCGACCCGGGGTGCCGTGAACAGCGACAGCGGCTGGGCTTCGCCCGGACGGATCAGGTGCGTGCCGTTGGCGATGCCGTCGTCCATGGCGGCAAGGTCGGGCAGATCAAACACGTCACGCATCAACAGGCGCCGTTGCGGGCTCAGGCTGCCTTCAATGTGGTCATGCTCTGCAAATGAAAAATGCACCGGAATCGGTTGCGTGCTGGTGCCAATTTCAAGCTCCACCTGGTGGTTTTCCAAGAGCAGCTTGAACTGCTCCAGGTAATAGTCGGCATACAGGTCGGGGCGGGTCAGCGTGGTTTCAAAGCGGCCGGGGCCGGCCACAAACCCATAGCTCAAACGCGCACTTTCAGAGGTATTGCGCCGCGCAACGGTGTCGGTTTGCACGCGAACGAAGGGGTAGCAGGCCCGCACGTTGCCGGGCAAAGTGTCGCCCGCCACAAAGCGCTGCATGGCAACGCGAAGATGGTTCAGGCTGGCGTCGTAAATCTCACGCGCTTTGGCCAGGGCAGCGGCGGGGTCGGTGAAGCGCGAAGGCGCAATGAAGGTCGGAAGGTAGGGCATGGCAGTATTGTCCATGGTCTGGCGCATTGCGGTTCGGCATTGCGCCACCGCCAAATCAGGTAGAGTGAAACGCTTCGAATCTATGCGGGAACTGCCGTGGCAAATTCTTCAGGCTGGGTCAAGGGGACATTTCTGGCGCTACTGGGTGTGGTGGTGTTGATCGTCGCCGCCCTGCTTTTCATTGGCATCCCGCAAAACGCGGCCGGCATGGCGGCCAAAGGGGTTTGTTCGGCGGCGTTTGTTGCAGGGCGCCCGGTTGAAAGGCTGATGGCGGATGACGTGCTGCCAGCCAGCCCGGTGCTCAGCCTGATCAGCGTTGACATCGACCAGGCCAATCGCACGGTTGCCGCCAGGTTTGCTGGTCTGTTTAAACGCACCGCTGTGTTGCTGCCCAACCGGGGTTGTGTGCTGGACGTGGCGGCGCCCGGCCCGGGCAATCGCGCGTCGCCCTCGCCCGCCGCCAAAGACCTGGCTGCGGCTCTGCCCTGGCCACAGGGCGATGTACCAGTGCCTGCAACCGACTGGGGCGCCGGTGTTGATGGCCCAGCCCTGCAAAAAGTGCTTGACCTGGCCTTTGTGGGCGCGGGCGACCCCCAGGCTGCCAACGCGCGCGGTGTGGCCGTCGTTCACAAAGGGCGCTTGCTGGCCTTGAAAACTGCGCCGGGGTTTTCGGCGCAAACGCCGCTGCACGGCTGGTCCATGACCAAAACAGTCGGTGGCATGTTGATGCACAAACTGGCTAACGAGACCGGCTTGCCCCTGGCAACGCCAGTGGTCAACGCGTTTCCCGCCGGGCGGGAACCGGCCTGGGTTGCCGCCTGGCGCGGGGATGCGCGCAAAAACATCAAGGTCCTTGACCTGATGTACATGCGGGACGGGCTGGCGAACACGGAGGACTACCAGCCCTGGGGCAGCGTGCCAAAAATGCTCTGGGGCAAACCGGATGTTGCCGCGTTTTCAGCCGCAACGCCGCTTGAAACTGCGTCCGGTCCGCGCTGGCGCTATTTAAGCCAGTCTGCAAACTTGATGGGGGCCGTGGCGCGTGGCCGCTTTGCCAACGACGCAGAGTATTGGGCTTACCCGGCCAAAGCGCTATTCAATCCGATTGGCGCCACGACTGCCGTATTGGAATCTGACACCAACGGCAACTGGGTGAGCTCAAGCTACTTGTGGGCCAGCGTGGGCGACTGGGCGCGGTTGGGCCAATTGATGCTGAACGATGGCCGCTGGGGCGCATCCAACGAGGTCCAGGTGCTGCCGCCAGGCTGGCTGCAACGCGCCAGCACACCTTCAACCCCCGACGGTGAAGGCCGTGGCTACGGCGCGCAGACATGGCTCTATGGCAACCCGCAGGCAGGTGTTTGCAAGGGCCGGGGAATCCCCCCGGATACGCTGGTCATGGGGGGCCACTGGGGTCAGGTGGTTGCGATGATTCCGTCACGCGACGCAGTGATCTTGCGCATGGGCTGGACCTTCAACCGCGCACAGTTTGACAGCTGCGCCTGGATTGCCGGTGTGCTGAAGGCCCTGCCCCCTTGACGGTCAATCGGTGTTGATCGGCGCTGCATCCGTTGCTTCAACGGTTGCAGCGGGTAATACAGCGGCTGGTTCAGGGACCGGTTTTGCAACTGGTTTGGCAACTGGCTCACGCATCGTCACAAACTCCTCTGCTGCCGTGGGGTGAATGCCGATGGTCGCATCAAACGCAGCCTTGGTCGCACCGGCCTTCATGGCGACGGCAAAGCCCTGGACAATTTCGCCGGCCTCGGCACCCACCATGTGCAGCCCGACCACACGGTCGGTGGCGTCTTCAACCACCAGCTTCATGAGCGTGCGTTCGGTGCTGCCGCTCAAGGTGTGCTTCAACGCCTTGAACTCGCTGCGAAACACGGTGATGTCGCCGAATTTCTGAAGAGCTTCGACTTCAGAATAGCCAACCGTACCTATGTTCGGATGGGTAAATACCGCCGTCGGGATGAACTGATAACTCATGCTGCGCCTGGACTTGCCCGCCAGTGGGCCGAAGAGGTGGTCCACCAACACCATCGCTTCACCCAGCGCCACGGGTGTCAACTGCAGGCGGGCGGTCACATCACCAAGCGCATAGATCGAAGGCACATTGGTCTGGTAGTCGTCATTGACCACGATGGCACCGTCTTTTCCCTGTACGACGCCCACCGCTGCAAGCCCCATGCCCTGCACATTGGGCACGCGGCCAGTGGCGTAAAGGACGCTGTCAACCGTCACTGCGTCACCGCTGTTGAGCAGGACTTGCAGGCCATCCGCTGCTTTGGTGACCGCAACGACATTTGCCCCAAGCCGCAGATCGACACCGGCCTTGACCATTTCATTGCTGATAAAGGCCCGCACCTCACTGTCAAAGCCGCGCAGCAAAAGTTCGCCCCGGTAAAGCTGCGTGACGCGGGCGCCCAGGCCGTTGAAGATGGACGCAAATTCACTTGCAATGTAGCCGCCACCCACCACCAGCAAGCGCTTGGGAAACGGGTCAAGATCAAACATTTCGTTCGACGTGACGACGTGCTCGCGTCCCTTGAAGTGCGGCACGCTGGGCGTTCCACCGGTTGCGATCAGGATGTTTTTGGCGGTGTGCCTGCGGCCATCAATCTCAACCGTGTGCGCGTCAACCAGGCTTGCAAACCCGTTGATCACGGTAACGCCTGCACCCGTGAGCAGGTTGAGATAAATGCCGTTGAGGCGGGCCAGCTCATTCCTGCGATTGGTTTTGAGTGTCGCCCAGTTCAGGACTGGCGCAACCCCTTCCCAGCCAAAGCCATGCGATTCTTCAAAGCTCTCGGCAAACTGCGCGGCGTAGGAGTAGAGTTTTTTGGGGATGCATCCCATGTTGACACAGGTGCCACCCAACATGGCGGTGCCACCGGCTTCTGCCAGCGCCACACGGGCGCCGCGCTGGGCGGCCATGCGTGAGGCCCGTACGCCACCACTGCCACCGCCAATGACGAAAAGGTCAAAATCAAAGTGGGTCATGGGGTCTGCAGCATCCGGGCCATCATGTCATGCAGCTTGTTCATGGCCTTGAGCGGGCGCACCATGACCTTGAAGTGGGTGATCAGGCCAGCTTCGTTCCAGCTGATGATGTCCACGCCATTGACAATCACGCCTTCCACATTGCTTTGAAATTCAAGCACCGCCGACTTTGGACCCTGCCATTCGTTGAGGTAAGTGAAGCTGTCGTTGTTCAACACACGCAGTGCCGCCATCAGGTAATTCAGCGTGATGGCCTTGCCCAACTGCGGCGTGTGCACCACCGGCGATTCAAAGACTGCGTCGTCCGACAAAATGGCAGCCAGTCCCACCGGGTCTTTTGCCTTGACAATCTGATGCCAGCGCTCGATGGTTGAGGAGGTGTCTGTCAGGGTGGTCATGCAAATTCCTTTTTTGAGGTGTTCAGTAGCCGGTCATTCTAGAACTGCCGAGCTGCCTTGCTTCGCCTTCGACCGGTACTGTGCCCGCTCGCTGGGGCTTTTAGGCTCCAAACAACTGCCGTCCAACCCTGAAATTCCAATCGCCACCATGACACCAGAACTCCGCATTGACGGTCACGTTGCCACCATCACCTTTCGCCGCCCCGACCAGGCCAACCGGCTCGAACCGCGGGACCTCTCGGTTTTGATGCAGCACGTCGCGCAGGTCAATGCGCAGCAGCAAGTCCTCGTGCTGCGCCTTCAATCCACCGGCAAGTATTTCTGCAGCGGGTTTGACATCAACCAGATGGCCGCTGCCAACGGCACGGAGTCGGGCGTGGCATTTGACACACTGGTCAACGCCCTGGAAGACGCCCGCCCGGTGACCATCGCTGTGATCCAGGGCGGCGTGTATGGCGGCGCAACCGACCTGGCGCTGGCCTGCGACTTTCGCATTGGCACGCACACAGTGGACATGTTCATGCCCGCCGCGCGCCTGGGCCTGCACTTTTACCCGCGCGGGTTGATGCGATACGTCTCGCGCCTGGGGCTGGACACGGCCAAACGGCTGTTCCTGACTGCCGAAAAGATCGATGCCAACGAAATGTTGCACTGTGGCTTTTTGACGCAACTGGTGCACGCCGACGAATTGGCGCCCAGTGCAGACCGCTTGACCGCCACACTGGCTGGCATGGCCCCGCTCGCCCTCTTGGGCATGAAGAAAAATTTGAATGCGCTGGCCCGTGGTGAACTGGACGTGGCGGCATTGAACGCAGACATCGCACGGGCTGCCGGATCGGACGACCTTCAGGAAGGTGCGCGTGCGTGGGCCGAGCGGCGTGCGCCCGTCTTCACGGGGCGATAGGCAGGAGAACGACTAATGCAAGAATTTGATATCGCCGGTGATATTAGATTTCTAAAAACACTGCCAAAAATCACAAATACATGCCAAAATATGCCTCTAGCCCTCGTTCTATATAGATAGTTAGCTATTTTTAATATAGCATTCATTTAAAATTTTGCAAAACATCCAAAAACTTCATGACGTGGATGACAACGCTGCCCGCCGTCCGCGTTCCACATTCACGGTTTGCAGCACCACCAGCCCGATCGCAAACAGCACGGCGGTAGAGGCTATGGCAATGCGCTGGTTGCCTCCCGTCGCCCAGGTGATGACGCCGTAACTCAAGGGGCCGATGATGCTGGCCAGGCGGGTAGCAAAAGTCCACAAGCCGAAAAACTCGCCCAACTGAGCGGGTGGTGAAAACAGACCAGCCATGGCACGGCCGACCGACTGGCTGCTGCCCATGCTTACGCCGGCAAGGGTGGCGGCGTACCAGAAACCGCCCTTGGTGGTGGTGAGTGCGGCCATGATGCAGGTGGCCACCCAGGCTAACAGCGTGAGGCTCAAGGTCCACTTGTGGCCAATCCGGTCTTGCAGGTAGCCGCAAC
>JANMCB010000032.1:0-3168 GCA_031360805.1 Rhodoferax sp. | reverse complement strand
GCCGCTTTCCTCGGCTCCATCCTCTTCGCGCTGATCGGCGTGGTGATTTTCTGGCTGTGTTTTGTGATCATTGACAAGTTCACGCCCTACAAGTTGTGGGAAGAAATCGTCGAGAAGCAAAACGTGGCGCTGGCACTGGTGGTTGCCGCCATGGCGCTGGGCATTTCGATCATCGTGGCCGCTGCCATCCATGGATGAATAGTCCGGTTGCGCCAGAGCGTGGCGGGTCGGGCTCCCGTGCCGGCCCGGTTCAGGTCGCATTGCTGGCGTCGGTGTTTGTCGTGGCCGCCTGCGGGCTGGTGTATGAGCTGGCTGCCGGCGCGCTGGCTTCGTATTTGCTGGGCGATTCGGTGCTGCAGTTCTCCACCGTCATCGGCGCTTACCTGTTTGCCATGGGCGTGGGGTCTTACTTCTCACAGTTCTTCGAGCGCCAGTTGCCTGCGCACTTTTTGCGCATCGAACTGCTGGTTGCCTTGATTGGCGGAGCGCTGCCGGCCGTACTTTTTATCGCCAACGCTTACACGCCGGGGTCTTTCAGATTCCTCCTCTATGCGCTCGTGTTCGCGGTCGGCACCTTGGTCGGGCTTGAAATACCACTGGTCATGCGAATCCTCAAGCGTGATCTGGTGTTCAAGGACCTGGTCTCGCAAGTCCTCACGTTCGACTACCTCGGCGCGCTGGCGGTGTCAGTGGCTTTTCCGTTGGTGCTTGTGCCGCAATTGGGGTTGATCCGCACCGGGCTGCTGTTTGGCCTGATGAACGCAGCGGTTGCCGTATGGGCGTTGTGGCTGTTCCGGCACGAGTTGCGCCATTTTGCCGCCCACGCGCTGGCGTGCGGCGCCACCCTGGCGCTACTGGCGGCGGCCTTTACGGGCGCAGACCACATCACCACGCTGGCCGAAGACAAGTTCTATCAGGACAGCATTGTCTTTACTGCGCACTCACCCTACCAGCGCATCGTGGTCACGCAGGGCAAGGCAGGGCACCGGCTTTTCCTGAACGGCAATTTGCAATTCGCCGAGCGCGATGAATACCGCTACCACGAAGCTTTGGTGCACCCGGCAATGGCAGCGTTTTCGTCAAGCGTCGGGGCAGTCAAAAAAGTGGCGGTGCTGGGCGGCGGCGACGGCATGGCGGTGCGCGAAATCCTTAAAACCCCGGGCGTTGAATCGGTCACGCTGGTCGAGCTGGACCCAGCCATGACGCGGCTGTTTTCAGAGCAGGCCACGCTGGTCAAACTCAACGCCTCTTCCCTGAAATCGCCCAAAGTGAAGGTCATCAACGCCGATGCGTTTCAGTGGCTTGAACAAACCGGCGAGACCTTTGACATCATTGTGGTCGACTTCCCCGACCCGACCAACTTCAGCATTGGCAAGCTCTATACCAACTCGTTCTACTCGCTGCTGGACCAACGTCTTTCGGCCAGTGGCTATGCCGTCATCCAGACCACTTCGCCGCTGGTCGCGCGCCAGAGTTTCTGGACCGTGGTGCAAACCATCGAATCTGTAGGTTTGACGGCAACGCCCTACCACGCCAATGTTCCGAGCTTTGGCGAATGGGGCTTTGTGATTGCCAGCCGTCGGCCCTGGCGCGTCCCCACGGTGCTTCCAGACGGGCTGCGCTTCCTGAACGCGCAAACGCTGCCTCTGCTGTTTGACTTTCCGCTGGACATGGCGCGGGTCCCCGCTCAGGTGAACCGGTTGTCCAACCAGGTGCTGGTGACCACCTACGAGGCCGAGTGGGGCAAAGCGCTGGGGCATTGATGAAACGGCGCCATTTCCTGGCCAGCGCCGCGCTGCCGTTGACGGGTTGCGAGGCGGTGCGCGAGATCCAGGGCGGGTTCACCGGTGTCAACGCGGCGCGTGGGCACCAGTTGCGTGAACGCACGTCCTGGCCTGCTCCTTCCAAAACTCATCAAACGCGTGTCGTCATCGCCGGGGGTGGCGTCGCCGGGCTGGCCGCCGGGCGCGCTCTGCGCCTCAAGGGCATGAATGACTTCGCGCTGCTCGAACTCGAAGACCAGGCCGGGGGCAACAGCCGCGGCGGTACGGTGGGCGGAATTGCTTGCCCGATGGGTGCGCACTACCTGCCCGTGCCGGGCGACGACGCCACAGAGCTGCAGGACCTGCTGGAAGAGCTTGGACTGCGTCAGCGCCAAAGTGGCCGCTGGGTCTATGACGAGCGGTACTTGTGCCATAGCCCGCAGGAGCGGCTCTTTTTCAACGGCGAATGGCAAGAAGGATTGTTGCCCCTGCAGGGCGTCGGGCGTGACACACTGGCGCAGTACCAGAAGTTTGCGGCGCTGGTGGCGCAAGCCCAGCAAACCTCAACCTGGACTCTGCCCGCGTCCCGGGCGCCAATGACGGCCGAGAAGCACGCGTTGCAGGCGCTGACCTTCAAAACCTATTTGAGTCAGAACGGCCTAACCGATCCGCATTTGATCTGGTATCTCAACTACTGCTGCCAGGACGACTATGGCGCGGGCTACAGCACCGTTTCAGCGTGGGCCGGCCTGCATTACTTCGCCAGCCGGCATGGGTTCACGGCACCGCGTGCCGATGGCCATGATGCAGGCTCGAGCGCTGACCGAGAAGGCCTGCTCACTTGGCCCGAGGGCAACGGCTGGCTCTCGCGGCAGCTTGCCTCACCTCTCAAAGCGCGCTTGCAGACCAGTCAGGTGGTGGTGCGCATTGCCAGCACCCGTCACGGCGTTGAGGTGGATGCGTTCAATCCCACGACGCAGGCAACCCATCGCTGGGTCGCTGAGCGCTGCATTGTGGCGCTGCCGATCTTTGTCGCCGCAAGGGTGCTTGAAAGCCCGCCTGACTGGTTGCGCCTTGCCGCGGCTCGCACCCGCTATGCACCCTGGCTGGTGGCCAACCTCCACATCAAAGCGCCATTGCAGGACCACGCCGGTGCGCCCCCCAGTTGGGACAACGTGATTTACAGCGCAAACCCGGCAAATGCCACAGCATCCGCTGGCCTGGGCTATGTGGACGCCATGCACCAAAGCCTGCAGAGCGTGAAGCGTGCTGACAGCCCGACGGTGCTGACCCACTACCGCGCCCTGGGCGACATGCCCGAAGGCCGCAAGCTGCTGCTGGCGCGGCCCTGGTCGCAATGGCGTGACGTGATTCTGGCCGAGCTGGGCGCCGCCCATCCGGACCT
>JANMCB010000419.1:0-3353 GCA_031360805.1 Rhodoferax sp. | reverse complement strand
TCAAGAACCTATTTCCCCAGGGCGTTGGCCACTTCCTGCCCCAGCTCAATCACCGACATCGCGTAGTAGCTGCTCCAGTTGTAGCGGGTGATGGCGTAGAAGTTGTCGGTGCCTGCCACATAAGTGGGTTCGGCGCCGGCGTTTTGAAGTTCGATGAGCGCCAGCTGACCCCTGTGTTGAAGCGCGGCGCCTTCCAGAACGGCGCCTTTGGCCATGAAGCTGGCCACGCTGAAGGTAGGAAGAATATCGGGGGCCATCAAGGTCTCCAGATCGAGCTTCGATTTATCGAACGACACAGGGTAGTGGGTGGGCATGCCGGTTTGCCAGTTGAACGCCTTGAAATAATTGGCGATGGAGCCAATCACGTCGGCCGGGCTGTTGAACAAGTCAACCTTGCCGTCGCCATCAAAATCAATCGCGTATTTGACCCAGCTTGACGGCATGAACTGCGGTATGCCCATGGCCCCGGCAAAGCTGCCGCGCAGGCTCATCGGGTCAGTGCTTGTGCGGCTGGTGAGGCTCAGGTACTGCTCCAGCTCACTTTGAAAAAACTCGCGCCGCTCCTTGGCCCGGGGGTGGGCACTGGGAAAATCCAAGGTCAAGGTGGCCAGGGCATCGATCACCCTGAAATTGCCGGTTTGCTGGCCGTAAATGGTCTCGACACCAATGATGCCAACGATGATGTCGGCCGGTACGCCATAGGTCTGCTCGGCGCGTTCCAGCGCTTCCCTGTTGGCCCGCCAGAACTTCACACCCTCCTGAATTCGAAAGGCGTCAATGAACCGGCTGCGGTAGACGCGCCAGTTTTTGACCGTGCCCGTGGGTGCTGGCGTGATCAGCTTGATCGCCTGGCCCATCTGGCGCGATTGGCCAATGGCGTTGCGCACCCAGTCGCGGTCCAGGTCACGGCGGCTGGCGATGTCGTCGGCCAGCAGCATGGCGTCTTCTCGTGACGCGTAGGCGGGGCCGGGGGTGGGCGGGCGCGGCGCGGGCACGGTGCGTGCCCGTGGGCGCGGCTTATCCACGGTGCTCGACGGGGTCACAGATTGGGTTTGTGCGCTGGTCGGCAGGCAAATGCCAAATGGTGCGATGGCTGCAATCAGCAGTGACTGCCTTACGCGGCTGGCGAGGGTTCTTGAAGGTTTCAAAGTTTGTGTTTTGGCCAGGCCAGTGTTTGGTATTCGCGCTGCAATGCCTTCAGGCTGGCTGACTTTGCCGATGCGGGCGCGTAGCGAAACGCCTCGAGCCGTAACAGCCAGTCCTGAATCGCGTGGATTGCATTTTCGCTCAGGCCAGCCAGACGTTCCCGCTGCGCCATCATTTGATCTCCCAGACGCCGTGGCGGGCTGTTGGGCACGAGCTTGATGCCGCTCTTCAAAAGCGTGCGTTCGGCCCGGTGCAGCAGCCGAAGCCAGGGGTCTTGGTGGAGCTTTTCCCACAAGGTCCAGGCGGCACCGCACAGGCTGACAAACACCACGATGGCGATGAGCAGATAGCTCAAATCTTCCCAGCTTGGCGCGTCAAAGCCGATGTCCTTCAGCAGGTTGAGCTGCTTGGCCTGCGAATAATTCAGCACCCACTGGTTCCAGCCGTTGTTCATGGCCTCCCAGGCGGCGCGCATGTTCGCCATCAGCGTGGGGCTGACAGTGCCGAAGGCGCCTGAAAACGCACTGGCAATCACGCCGCGCGGTGCAGCCAGCCGTTCAAAGCTGCCGGTGCGCCCGGGCGCGACCACCGAAGTTGGGTCAACCCGGACCCAGCCACGCCCCGCCATCCAGACTTCTGCCCAGGCGTGGGCATCGCTCTGGCGGATAACCCAAAAGCCGTCGATGTTGTTGCGCTCGCCGCCCTGGTAGCCGGTGACGATGCGCGCCGGTACGTCCAGAGCCCGCATCAGCACCACGAAGCTTGACGCAATGTGTTCGCAGAAGCCTTCCTTGCGGTCGAACCAGAACTCATCGGCCGTGTTGCGGCCAAACACGCCAGGGTCCAGCGTGTAGGTGTAGCCGCCGGTGCGAAGGCGGTCCAGCACGGCGGCCACCAGCTCGGCACCGCCAGCGGTTTGCAGCCTGGGTTCGCGGCGCAGGTCGGCCGCCAGTTGCAGCGTGCGCGGGTTGAAACCGGCAGGTAGGGCCACGTAATCTTGCAGACTGGCCTGGGCGCGTGGCGGTCCATGCGAAAAGCTGGTGAAGCTGGTTGCGCTGTAGCGGGTGAGGTCGGTGAAAGGCCGGTCGGCCACCCATTGCAGCTCGGGCGACATGGAGAGCTCAAAGCCGGGCAGCACCGGCTTGGCCTGTGCAGCGTCGAGCACCATGAGCCACTTGCGGTTGTGGGGCTCCAGCGTGACTTCATAGGCCACCGCCGTGCCAGAAACGCGCAAGTCGGCCGGCGCCTGCATGCGCGCCGGGAACCCCGAGCGCAGGGCGCGCCACTCGCGGCCGTCGAAGGTCGACAGCACCGGCCCCCTGAAATACAAATCCGATTGCTGCGGAACCGCCCCGCTGAACCGCACCCGCATGGCGATGCTCTCGTCCAGCGCCAGGCTGGCGATGTTGCCCACCTGCATGCTCGCCGACAGCCCACTGCGCCCGCTCATGGCGTCACTCGGCACCCCCCACAGCGGCGCCATGCGCGGGAACAGCACAAACAGCACTGCCATCATGGGAGCGCCGAGCAGCGCCATCCAGCCGGCGGTTTTAGCCGCCTGCAGCAGCGGCGGCTTGCCCACCGGCATGTGGGTGTTGACCAGCGCCGTCAGCAAGCCCAGCAAAGCGATCAGCATGGCGGCTGCAACCAGCAGCGATTGCGAAAAGAAAAAGTTGGTGAGCATGGTGAAGAAGCTCAGGAAAAAGATCACAAACGCATCACGCCTGGCGCGCAGCTCCAGCGTTTTGAGCGCCAGCAGCACCACGATGAGGGTCACGCCGGCATCGCGCCCCATCAGCGTTCGGTGTGTGAAAACCGTGGCCGCCACCGTAGCAACCAGCAACGCCAGCAGCCACCAGCGCGAGGGAAGGGCTTTGGAAAAGTAGGCCAGCCAGGCCCGCCAAACCAGCACTGCGGCGGCGAGCAGGCTGCACCACAGCGGCAGGTTGCCGACCTGGGGCAGGATGACCCAGCCGATCACCACCAGCAGAAACAGGGTGTCGCGGCTATCACGCGGCAAGTTGGAAAGGCGGGTCAGCACAGCGCCAGCGCCTCCAGGCAGCGCATTTTGTGCGCTTCGCCGCTACCGGGCTTGATTTGGCTGGTGGGCAACCGCAGGCCGTAGTCGGCGCCGCGCTTGTGCGCCTCCAGCACCCAGGCGCACAGGCGGGACAGCTTGTGTTCGGTGTTCACGGCCCCAGTGTGCG
>JANMCB010000505.1:0-4664 GCA_031360805.1 Rhodoferax sp. | reverse complement strand
CTGACCACAAACGTTCGCTGACCCAACAGCTTCTCGCCCTGCAGCGAGCCCTGAACCACGGTGGCGCGCAGGCGAAGCAAACCGGCGCTGGTGGTGGCGGATTCAAACAGATGGCTGAATTCTTCCAGCTCCACACGCAGCACCCAAGGGCCGGGGTTGCCGGCCAGGCTGTCGCCCGGATTGAGCACGGCGCGGCTGGTGCCCAAGTGCTCGCGCAGGCGCTGGCGCAGCAACTGCGCAGGCGCCATGCTCCAGCGGGCCTGGGCGTAGGGACGCAACTCCTGGGCGTTGAAATAAACCAGGCGGTACAACACGGCAGTGCCGTCCAGCGCCGCGCCGGATTCAATGTCGGCCAACACCAAGGGCGCCAGGGCTGGCGCGCCTGCGCGTGATGGGGCTGACGCAACAGCGCCCGGCCCGAAGTCGTAGGTGACGGCGCGAACCGGCTTGTCAGGCAGCGCGCAGCTTGACAGCGACAGCACGGTCATGGCAGACAAGGCAGACAGGGCCCAGGTGCGGGACCATCGGCCCCGGGTTGCGGCGGATTCATCAGCTTTCATGGTCTTGAATTTTGGATACAGGGCCGCCGGGCGATGGCAGCGAACGTCATGGCTTGCCTTGGGGTGGCACGAAACCGGGCTCGCCGGGGCCGGGCATGGCCAGGCCGTTGCCGTAGATCAGGGATTGCGGGTTGTCGCTGACGGCGTTCGCGGTACGCCCGACCTGGCGCGCCACACGCGCGGCTTCGTCAGTGGCACGGTTCAGGCGTGGCAGCGTGGTACTGTTGAGCGCCTGGCCCGCTCCCGCCAGCGACTGCACGCCTTCCCCGAGCTTCTCCAGTACGCCACCGGGCTGGTTGATGGTCTTGGCCAGTGACTGAACTTCGCTGGCCATCTGCTTGACCTCGTCGGCGCTGGCGCCGAGCCGCTCGACACTGGCGCCCACCTTGTCGCCGGTGCCCTGTAGCGACTTCATGGTGACCGACATGTCCTGTACCAGCAGGGGCAGGTTCATCTTCTCGGGGCCAAACTGCGCATCGAGCACCCGGTCGGCCTTCACGGAAAACTGCTTCAGGCTGGTGGCCGCTTCGCCAATGCCGGTGGCGGCCTGGCCGATGTTTTGCACGGCCGCAAACAGCAGCTTTTGATTGTCCTGCGCCAAGAGCAGGTTGAGTTTGCGGCTGGCTTCTTCGACCTGGGTCACCAGCGCGGTGCCTTGATCGGTCAGCTTGGCAAGCAGGCCCGGGCGCATCGGAATGCGTGCCACGGCGTCTTCCGAGGTTGGCAGCGTCTCCTTGGACTCGCCACTGTCGTCCAGCTGGATAAAGGCCAGCCCGGTCACGCCCTGAAACCCGAGCGTGCCAAAGGTGGAACGGGTGATGGGTGCGCTGTCGTTGGTGGAAATGCGGATCAGGACATTGCCCTGATTCAGCGGGTCAAACCCGATGGCGACCACTTTGCCCACCGCCACGCCTCGAAAGCGCACACCCGCCTGAACCTGCAAGCCGGTGACCGCCTCGCGCGTGGAAAGCTCGTACATGCGCTGCACGCTGGTGTCCCGCGTGAGCCAAAGCGCCATGGCCACGAGCAATGCCGAAACCAGCAGCACAAAAGCGCCGGCTGCCATCGCGTGGGATTTGTTTTCCATCAGGTTCTCTTTGATCGTCTTTGGTTACAACAGCGGGTGCATTACAGGCTTTATACCGCGAAGGGGTATTCGCGCAACAGCTCCATCGCGCGTTGGCCGCGTTCACCCAGAAAAAAGTCGCGTATGAACGGATGCGGGAAGGCGATCACCTCCTTGGGCGACCCGCTCACGATCACCTGCTTGTCAGCCAGCACGGCAATGCGGGTGCTGAGCTCAAACAGCGTGTCCAGATCGTGCGTCACCATCACCACAGTGAGGTTCAGCTCGCGATGCAAGGAGCGCAACAGTGCGCAGAAGGCATCGGCGCTGTCCGGGTCCAGCCCGGCGGTGGGTTCATCGAGCAACAGCAGCGGCGGGTCCATGATGAGGGCACGGGCCAGTGCTACCCGTTTGATCATGCCGCCCGACAGGTCCGATGGCATTTTGTCGGCCTGTTTTCGGTCGAGACCGACCATTTGCAGCTTGACCAAGGCGGCGTCGCGTATCAAGCTGTCGGGCAAGGTGCGCAGCTCACGCAAGGGAAAGGCAATGTTGTCCAGCACGCTGAAAGCCGAAAAAAGCGCGCCGTGCTGAAACAGCATGCCCACGCGGCTGGCAGCACCCTCGGCGCCCAGTTCGCTCGCCGGCTTGCCCAGCACCGTCACCGTGCCGCGTGAGGGCTTGGCCAAACCCAGGATCTTTCGCAGCAGCACAGTTTTGCCGCTGCCCGAACCGCCCACCAACGACAGCATTTCGCCGGTTTCAATCGTCAAGTCCAGGTTCTTGTGAACGATGGCTTCCACCCCGGCGTTGCGGAAGATCGACCACAGACCCTGAATGTCCACCACCACTTCCCTTGGCAACTGCCGCCTTTCAGGTGAACCTGGCGCATAGTGGCTCACGTTTGTGGTCACAGACACATTTGCATTCGCATTCGCATTCGCGGTCATGTTGTTAACAGGGGCCGCGCTCATATGCCAACGTCCTTGAACACCACGGCAAACAGCGCATCCACCAGAATCACCACCGTGATGGAGGTCACCACCGAGGCTGTGGTGCCCTCCCCCAGGCTCTCGGTGTTGGGCTTGATGCGCAGACCGTAGTGACAGCCAATCAACGCGATCATGAGCCCGAACACCACCGACTTTCCAACCGCCAAGGTCAGGTTGGACGCCTGAACGGCAGCGGGCAGTGCTTCGGCGAAAAACTCGGGCGTGACGCCCAACACCACATCGGCTGCCAGCATGCCGCCAGCCAGCGCCGAAACGGTGGTCCAGACGGTGATCAGCGGCATGGCAATCGCCATGGCAATGGCGCGTGGCATCACCAGCCGGTAGCCCTGGGAAATGCCCATGACTTTCATGGCGTCAAGCTCCTCGGTCACCCGCATCACGCCGATCTGCGCCGTGATCGCCGAGCCCGAGCGACCGGCCAGCAATATCGCCGCCAACACCGGCCCGAGTTCGCGTATCAGGGAGATGCCCAGTACATCGACAATAAAAGCGTCGGCACCAAACTGGCGCAACTGCTGCGACATCAGGTAGGCCAGCACCACACCGATCAAAAAACCCACCAGTGCCGTGATCGGCATGGCGGTTGCGCCAATGCGGTACAGGTGGCCAGAGATATCGCGCCAGGGGCCTTTGTGCGGCGCGCGGGCGAGCTGCAGCAGGTCCAGCAGCAACTGGCCAATCAGGCCGACCAGGTCCCGGATGTGATCAAACAGGCGAAAAAGCAAGCCCCCCAAGCCCATCAACCGCGCCCAAAACACGCTGGAAATACGCTGCAACAGCGTCAACGGCGCAGGCGCGGGGCCACTTAAAGTGAAGCGCGCCACCCGCTCAAACATGGCCTGCTGGTCCGGCAACAAATGAACAGCGGGGAACTGGTGGCCCCACGCATTCCAGAGCAGTTGCGCGCCGGTGTGGTCCAGACTGAGCAGCTCACGCAAGTCCCACTGCACAGGGCTGGCAGGGGCCGGTGCGGCACGACCACTGGCAGTCAATAGCGCCGCATTAAGGGCCGCATTGACGGAGGCCCAAACGGCGGGTTCGGCCAGGCGGGCGGCGGTCCAGCGACCTAAAAGGCGCACACCCGGGCGCTCGGGCAGGGTGGTCGGCGTGACGCGCGGTGTGGCTTCCTCCATGAGCGGGTGGGTAGGTGGCGAGGGTTCTGTAGGGCGGTTGGGGCTATCGTACCCTGCCCGTGCAAAATACGGCACTGTGTTGGCATGCCACATCCCGCGCTGCCCCAAGGAGACCCCCGAATGAACCAGCCCCATGAACCCGGCCCTGCCGCCGCGCCCGCGACAGCCACTGCCCCACCAGAGCTTGCCGTTGAACTGAAGGGTGCCGTGCTGTGGCTGACCATCCAGCGCGAGGAGCGGCGCAATGCCATGAGCCACGGCGTGCTGGCTGGCATGTCGAAGGCGATTGCCGACGCGCAAGGTCAGCGAAACATTCGCGCCATCGTTGTCACCGGCGCTGGCAGTAAGGCCTTCTGCGCCGGGGCGGATTTGCAGTCGGCCAAGGCCTTCACCACCGATTACTCCGAGCCGTTGGGCCATCTGGCGCAATTGCTGCGGGTGGTGCAGGCCAGTTGCGTGCCGCTGATCGCCCGCGTCAATGGTGCCTGCATGGCTGGCGGCATGGGGCTTTTGTCGATGTGCGACATGGCGGTGGCCGCCCGGCACGCTGTGTTTGGTCTGCCCGAGGTGAAGGTCGGCGTGTTCCCGGCGCAGGTGCTCAGTGTGCTGCAGCACCTAATTCCACGGCGGGTTCTGGCTGAAATGTGCCTGACCGGCGAGCCAATCTCCGCCCTGCAGGCGCTCGAATTCAATTTGGTGAACTATGTGCAGACCGACGGCGAAGCCGATGTCGATGTGCGCCTGAACTGGTTGCTGGATCGCCTGCTGGACAAAGCGCCCGCCGCCATTCGCCGGGGCCGCTACACCATGAAGAAGATCGAAGCCATGGCATTTGAGGAATCGATGGCGTTTACCGAGAGCCAGATTGCGCTGTTCACGTTGACCGAAGACG
>JANMCB010000484.1:0-1787 GCA_031360805.1 Rhodoferax sp. | reverse complement strand
TGCCGGGCATACCCATCTGGCGCGACTGATTCGTTCAACCTGCGAGATCACCCCACATTGCGGACAGACCAAGCCATGCGCCCAGCGCAGCTTCTCCAGATAGTCCCGACAACCTTGCTCAGAGTGAAACCAATCGACAAGTTGACCCCAAGTCATAGGGTAGTCCTCACCCCCGATTGGCTTATTTTTAGCGCCGCTCATTCGAATTGCAAATTGCCTACTTCTGTGGAGCTAATAGGATAGCCCATCCTGCAGGTTAATAAATTGTGCCCCGAAGCCCTGGCTCATCGCAGCAAACTTGAAACCATTGAGTGCGCCAAGGCGATCCGGCATGCAAAGATTGTTCTGCCGTGACAGGGTGCACCACAGCGCCGGCACACAAACTCGGTAGGTGAAATTGGGGTTCAGCAAACCGGCTCGGCATGTGAAATTGGTGTTCAGCAAACCAGCGCGGTAGGTGAAATTGGGGTCAGATCGCAATTTTTTTGCAAGCGCAGCGCAGCACCCGCAGGGTCGGCCAAAGGCCGAAAAAATTTGGGCTCTGACCCCAATTTTGCCGGGTTAAAGCTTGTGCGATCAACTCACACCACAACCAAATCCACCGCCAACCCCGTGCGTGCACTGCGCGCAAGTGCCTCCAGCGTGGCGGCAATGTCCACGCTCGCGCTGGAGGCGCGTTCAATCGCGGCAAAGTCTTTGGCGGCCACCACGTTGGCAAACGCCTCGGTAGCAAACAAAAAGCCGCTGCCGGTGGCCGATGTGATGTCTTCAAACGGAATGCTGTTGGTCGTGCCACGGCGCACGCGCATCTGGCTGGGCAGGTAGGCCCAGGGGTGGTTGGGCAGCGCGCTGGTGTGGTTGAGGTACTCGGTCTCCACGGTGCCCCGTGAGCCCACGATGGTGGCGTGGCGGTGGGTGGCGGCATCCATCGCGCACGTCATCTGGGCGCGCCGGCCGTCGGCGTAATGCAGCGTGGCCATGAGGCTGATGTCCACCCCGGTGGCGGACCAGTTGGCGTCGGCCATCACGCGCGTCGGCGCGCAGCCCATGGCCAGGCGGATCATGCTTAAGGGATAGCTGCCCGCATCCAGCAGGGCGCCACCGCCCAGGTCGGGGTTCATGCGGATGTTGCCGGCCGGGTTGGCCAGGTTGAAGCCAAAGCTGGCCTGCACGGAGCGAACGTCGCCCACCGTTCCATCGTGCAGCAGCGCCAGCAGGTCGCGCGTCTGCGGCTGAAACCACCACGGGTAGGCCTCCAGCAGCATCACGCCGTGCTGGCGCGCGGCTGCAAACATGGCCTGCGCCTCGGCCAGTCCCAGCGCCAGCGGCTTCTCGCACAGGATGTGCTTGCCATGCGCTGCGGCCTTGATGGCCCATTCGGCGTGCAGGCTGTTGGGCAGGGGGATGTAGATGGCCTCAATCGCCGGGTCGGCCAGCAGCGCCTCGTAGCTGCCGTGGTGGCGCGCAATGCCGTTGGCTGCGGCATAGGCGGCAGCGGTGTCGGCATTGCGGCTGGCCACGGCATCGACCCGCACGGTCTTGCTGGGCCGCACGTCGCGCGTGAACTGTTTGGCGATGTTGGCGCAGCCAAGGATGCCGATGCGCAGGGGCGGGGTGGGGGTGGGTGTTTTGCGGCTGTTCATTGGTAAAGTGTACGCAGAAGCTGCGGTGTGGCAGGTTGCATTCGGGGTGCTGTCGGCCGGGAGGGCGACCTTTTGGGCAAGGAGGCGGGGTTACGCCGTGACGGGTTGCGCAACTGCCGCTGGTCGGATTCCCTTGGCCACCGT
>JANMCB010000453.1:0-3467 GCA_031360805.1 Rhodoferax sp. | reverse complement strand
ACAAGGAACGCCGCGGCGACTACCTCGGCAAAACGGTGCAGGTGATTCCGCACGTCACCAATGAAATCCAGGAGTTCATCAAGCGCGGCGCCGCCGACGCCCTGGACGTTGCCATTGTCGAAATCGGCGGCACCGTGGGCGACATCGAGTCCCTGCCGTTTCTGGAAGCCGTGCGCCAGATGAGCCTGAAACTGGGGCCCAACAACAGCGCCTTTGTGCATCTGAGCTACGTGCCGTGGATCGCCGCCGCCGGCGAGCTCAAGACCAAGCCGACCCAACATACCGCCAAGCAATTGCGTGAAATCGGCATTCAGGCCGATGCGCTCATCTGCCGCGCCGACCGGCCCATCCCCAAGGAAGAGCGCGACAAGATTTCGCTGTTCTCGAACGTGGCGGAATGGGGCGTGATCTCCATGTGGGATGTCGACACCATCTACAAAGTACCGCGAATGCTTCACGAACAGGGGCTGGACGGCCTCATCTGCGACAAGCTGCGCCTGAACACGCCGCCGGCCAATTTGAAGCGCTGGGACGACCTGGTCTATGAGACCGAGCACCCCAGAGGTGAAATCAACATTGCCATGGTTGGCAAGTATGTCGATTTGTCGGACAGCTATAAGTCATTGAACGAAGCCTTGCGCCACGCCGGCATGAAAAACCATGTGCGCGTCAAGATTGACTACATTGATTCAGAAACCATCCTGCCGTCCAACGTCTCGCAGCTGGCCAAATTTGACGCGGTGCTGGTGCCTGGCGGGTTCGGCAAACGCGGCATTGAAGGCAAAATCTGTGCGGCGCGTTTTGCCCGCGAGAACAAGGTGCCCTACCTTGGCATTTGCCTCGGGATGCAGGTCGCCACGATTGAGTTTGCGCGCCATGTGGCGGGCCTGGAAGGCGCCAACAGCACCGAGTTTGACGCCGACAACCCGAACCCGGTGA
Organism: Rhodoferax sp.; assembly: GCA_031360805.1. GTDB lineage: Bacteria > Pseudomonadota > Gammaproteobacteria > Burkholderiales > Burkholderiaceae_C > JANYCG01. The sequence continues at coordinate 2,528 of JANMCB010000453.1, read as the reverse complement.
TCGCCCTGATCACCGAGTGGAAGGACGCTGACGGCAGCATCAAGACGCGCGACAAAAATTCCGACCTCGGCGGCACGATGCGCCTGGGCGCCCAAAGCTCGGACGTCGCCAAAAACACGCTGGCCCACCAGATTTACGGCGATGTTGTGACTGAACGCCACCGCCACCGGTACGAGGCCAATGTGCACTACCTGGACGTGCTGCGCAAGGCCGGCATGGTGATCTCTGCGTTGACGCAGCGCGAACAGCTCACCGAGATGATCGAACTGCCGCAAAGCGTACACCCCTGGTTTGTCGGCGTTCAATTTCACCCTGAATTCAAATCCACTCCCTGGAACGGCCATCCATTGTTCAACGCCTTCATCAAGGCGGCGCTTGATCATCAGGTTGCGGGGAAGAATTTGAAGGCGGTGGCGTGAAACTCTGCAACTTCGACGTTGGACTGCAGCATCCGTTCTTCCTCATTGCCGGCCCGTGCGTGATTGAGTCCGAGCAATTGCAAATGGACACGGCGGGCACCTTGAAGGAAATCACCTCGGCATTGGGTATCAACTTCATCTTCAAGAGCAGTTTTGACAAAGCCAACCGCTCCAGTGGCGATACCTTTCGCGGTCCCGGCATTGAAAAGGGGCTGGAGATTCTCGCCAAGGTCAAACGCGAGTTGGGCTTGCCGGTACTGACCGACATTCACGCCGAAGACCAGATCGCCCAAGTGTGCGCCGTGGTTGATGTGTTGCAAACGCCCGCGTTCTTGTGCCGCCAGACTGACTTCATCCGCGCGGTGGCGCAAAGTGGCAAACCGGTCAATATCAAAAAGGGCCAGTTCCTTGCACCTGGCGACATGAAAAACGTCATCGACAAGGCACGGGCCGCTGCGCGCGAAGCGGGCTTGGAGCAGGACAACTTCATGGCCTGTGAACGCGGTGTGAGCTTTGGCTACAACAATTTGGTCAGCGACATGCGTTCACTGGCCATCATGCGTGAAACCAGGGCGCCGGTGGTGTTTGACGCAACCCATTCTGTGCAGTTGCCCGGAGGACAAGGCACCAGCAGTGGCGGGCAGCGCGAGATGGTGCCTGTGCTGGCGCGCGCTGCTGTGGCGGTTGGGGTGGCCGGGTTATTCATGGAGACGCATCCAAACCCCGCTCTGGCGCTGAGCGATGGCCCCAATGCTGTGCCGCTCAAGCATATGCGTGCGCTGCTGGAAACGCTGGTCGAACTTGATTGTGTGACCAAGAAGAATGGCTTTCTCGAAAACAACTTTAACTAACTTTATTGGAGAACTTTATGCCCGCTGCCTACATCCTTGTTGACTCCCTGATCACAGATCCTGAACAATTCAAACAGTACGCCGCGCTGGCTCCCGCTGCAGTAGCCGCAGCAGGCGGTGAGTACCTGGCGCGTGGTGGCCGCAACGAAACGCTGGAGGGCGAATGGACACCCCCGCGTCTGACGGTTTTGCGCTTTCCCAGCTTTGATGCGGCCAAGAATTTTTATGACAGTGCACAGTACCAAGCAGTGCGCGAGAAGCGTGTCAATGCCACGCAGCACTTCAATATGGTGTTGGTTGAGGGCGTTTGATCAATTTTGATATTTGTTTTTTTGAGAAAGACCTAAATGAGTGCAATAGTTGACATCGTAGGCCGTGAAATTCTGGATTCTCGCGGCAACCCCACCGTGGAATGCGACGTGCTGCTGGAAAGCGGCACCATGGGGCGCGCCGCCGTCCCTTCAGGTGCATCCACCGGTTCGCGCGAAGCGATTGAACTGCGCGATGGCGACAAGTCACGTTACCTTGGCAAAGGTGTTTTGAAGGCCGTGGAATTCATCAACACGGAAATCTCTGAGGCAGTGCTGGGGCTTGACGCCTCCGAGCAGGCTTTTCTGGACAAAACGCTGATTGACCTGGACGGCACCGAAAACAAATCACGCCTGGGCGCCAATGCGATGCTGGCGGTGTCAATGGCCGTAGCGCGGGCTGCAGCCGAAGAAAGTGGCCTGCCCCTGTACCGCTATTTCGGCGGCATGGGCAGCATGCAAATGCCTGTTCCCATGATGAACGTGGTCAATGGCGGTGCACACGCCAACAACAATCTTGACTTGCAGGAGCTGATGATCATTCCAGTGGGCGCACCGAGCTTTCGCGAGGCCCTGCGTTACGGCGCCGAAGTCTTCCACGCGCTGAAGAAAATTCTGCACGACAAGGGCATGAGCGTGGCAGTCGGTGACGAAGGCGGTTTTGCGCCCAATGTGCCCAACCACGAAGCGGCCATCCAGATGATTCTGGAGGCCATCGCAGCCGCCGGTTATGTCGCCGGTGAGCAGATTGCGCTGGGCCTGGACTGCGCCGCCAGCGAGTTTTACAAGGACGGCAAATACCACCTGGATGCCGAAGGTCTGACGCTCTCCAGCGAAGTGTGTATAAACATCATGGCCACCTGGGTTGACAAATACCCCATCAACAGAATTGAAGACGGCATGGCTGAACACGACTGGGATGGCTGGAAGCTGCTGACCGACCGGCTGGG
>JANMCB010000391.1:0-6250 GCA_031360805.1 Rhodoferax sp. | reverse complement strand
CGCGTCATGCCGGCAACGCCTGCTTTGGCTGCTGCATAGTTGGCTTGACCCGGATTTCCCGATGCGCCCACCACTGACGTGATGTTGACGATGCGTCCATAGCGTTGTTTCATCATGGTGCGCATGACCGCCCGGCTCATGCGAAACGCACCTTTCAGGTTGGTGTCCAGCACGGAATCCCAATCGTCGTCCTTCATGCGCATGGCCAGGTTGTCACGGGTGATCCCGGCATTGTTGACCAGCACATGCAAGGCTCCATGCTCCTTGACCACCGCGTCAACCAGGCTGTCGACCGCAACGCCATCAGTGACATTCAAGGTCTTGCCAACGCAGGCCGGAAAGCCGGCCAGTGCAGCGCTGATCTTCGCGGCACCTTCGTCGGTCGTGGCGGTACCAACTACTTTGAGGCCCAGGCGGGCCAGCTCAAGCGCAATGCAGGCACCAATGCCGCGCGATGCGCCGGTTACCAGGGCGACCTGTCCTGCGAACGGGACTTCGCTCATGCCTCAACCCCGGACAATTTGATTTTTGCATCCTCAAGGCTCGCCGGGTCAAACATGGCCAGACCGGTCATATCGCCATCGATACGCCTGACCAGCCCTGCCAGAACCTTGCCAGGTCCGCATTCAACAACTGTGTCTATACCGCGCGCCTTGACCGCCTGTACGCACTCCACCCAGCGCACTGGCCCAAAGGCCTGGCGGTAGAGCGCGTCGCGGATTTTGTCTTCATCGGCCTCAAGAGCCACATCAATGTTGTTGATCAGTGCTATTTGCGGCGACCCGAAGTCTGTTTCTTCCAACCGCTCCCGCAGCCGTTCGGCGGCAGGCTTCATCAGGCTGGAATGAAAGGGTGCCGACACCGGTAAAGGCAAGGCACGCTTTGCGCCGTTCGCCTTCAGCCATTCACAGGCTTTATCGACTGCAACTTTGCTGCCAGCGATCACGGTCTGCGAGGGGTCATTGAAATTAACGGCTTCGACGACCTCATCCGAACTGGGGCCGCCCATTGCCTGAAGTTCACGGGTCACTTTGGCGCAACCAGCAATCACGGCGGCAGCGTCCATCCCCAAAATTGCCGCCATGGCACCAACTCCTACTGGTACCGCCTCCTGCATTGCCTTTGCCCGAAAGCGCACGAGCGGAGTTGCCTGCGCCAAACTGAGAACTCCCGCTGCCACCAGTGCGGAGTATTCGCCCAATGAATGACCGGCAACAGCATTTGGCAGCACGCCGATCTCGGCCATCCAGACGCGAAACGCCGCCACCCCCGCGACCAGCATGACAGGTTGCGTGTTGGTGGTCAGAGCCAGTGCCTCCTTCGGACCCTCCTTGATGAGATTGGCAATATCTTCGCCCAATGCATCAGACGCTTCCTTGAGGGTTTCAACCACAACCGGGTGACCAGCCCAAGCGTCAAGCATGCCCACTGACTGAGAGCCTTGGCCGGGAAATACAAATGCGAATGGTTTCATGGACAACGAACGAATACTGATGAAAGGGTCAATTGGGAATTGGTGCGAAGGGAACCTGCCTGTTGACTACAGGTTGAGCAGCACGGCGCCCCAGGTGAAGCCTCCGCCCACGCCCTCCAGCATCAGCAGTTGCCCAGGCAATATCTTCCCGGAGCGCACACCGGCATCCAGAGCAAGCGGGATGGACGCCGCCGATGTGTTGCCGTGCTGGTCCACCGTGACCATCACCTTCTCCATCGGCAGCTTGAGCTTTCTGGCAGTGCTTTGCATGATGCGAATGTTGGCCTGGTGCGGGATCAGCCAGTCGATATCAGCCTCGGTCTTGTGGGCCTTGGCCAGTGTCGCGCGGGCAGCCTGCTCCAACACACCCACCGCCAGCTTGAAGACTGCCGGGCCGTCCATTTTGAGGAGCGGGTCACCCAAAATATGCCCCCCTGAAACGTGACCTGGCACACAAAGTATGCCCACATGCTTGCCATCCGCATGAAGGTCAGTGGCCAGGATTCCAGGCTTGTCTGACGCCTGCAACACCACCGCGCCGGCGCCGTCGCCAAACAGCACACAGGTTGTTCGGTCGTTGAAGTCAAGAATGCGGGAAAACACTTCCGCGCCGATCACCAAAGCCTTATGGGCAGCGCCCGACTGAATCATGGAGTCGGCAATCGCCAGCGCATAGACAAAGCCGCTGCAAACGGCCTGAACATCAAATGCCGCACAGCCGTTAGCGCCGAGTTTGTTCTGCACAATACAGGCGGTTGATGGAAAGACCATGTCTGGCGTTGATGTGGCAACGATGATCAGGTCGATCTCAGTGGCCGCCAAACCGGCGGCTTGAAGTGCGTTTTTTGCAGCTTGTGTGGCCAGATCGCTGGCGCCTACGTCAGGCGCTGCGAAGTGGCGTGCGCGGATGCCAGTGCGCTCCACAATCCATTCATCCGACGATTCAACACCTTTGGCAGCAAGCTCGGCGACCAAATCGTCGTTGGTAAGGCGCCGCGGCGGCAAAAAGCTGCCAGTGCCAGTAATGCGGGAAAAGAGTCTCATGAAATCGCTTGTAAATTGGGCAGCTTGATTGTCAACTGTCAGAGCTTCAACCGGTCACTTCCAGTGGCGCCAGCGGCGCGGCCTCTGTGACGCCCGCTCCTTGCAACAAAGCAGAAGCATGCGCAATGCGTGTCTGAACCAGCGCCAAAAGGTTGTTTCGGGCGGAATCATACGCCCGTGAGAGGGCAAACTCAAAAGCGAGCTCATCGGCTGAGCCGTGGCTTTTAAAGACCAGCCCGCGCAGCCCCAGCAGCGCTCCACCGTTGTAACGCCTATGGTCAACCCGCTTTTTGAGCGCACTTAGCACCGAATAAGACAAAATACCGGCAATTTTTGTGAAGATGTTGCGGGAAAACTCTTTCTTCAAGAACTCGCCGATCATTGACGCCAGGCCCTCGCTGGTTTTCAAGGCGACATTTCCGACAAATCCGTCGCACACCACAATATCAACTGTCCCTTTGAAAATATCATTGCCTTCGACATTTCCATAAAAATTCAAATCGCCGGAGTTAGCTGCGGATCGCAGCAGTTTGCCAGCTGTTTTAGTAACTTCGTTTCCTTTTATGGATTCTTCGCCAATGTTCAACAGGCCAACCGTGGGATTATTGTTGCCGCTCAACACGGAGACCAAGGCGGACCCCATCACGGCAAATTGAACCAGGTTTTCAGCAGTGCAATCGACATTGGCACCCATGTCCAGCACGGTGGTCGCAACGCCTTTGACGTTCGGGATTTGCCCGGCAATGGCAGGGCGGTCAATGCCGTCGAGCGTCTTGAGTAAATAGTAGGAAATCGCCATCAAGGCGCCGGTATTGCCCGCCGAAACCGCCGCCTGCGCGTCACCAGACTTGACCTGCTGAATGGCCACCCGCATTGACGAGTCTTTTTTTCGGCGCAACGCAACTTCGACCGAATCGTCCATGCCCACCACTTCACTTGCATTGACCTTTTTCGCTCTAGGATGCGAAAACTTGGCCAGGCTTTCAGGCAAACCCACCAATATCAGGCGCCCCTCTGGGTGGTGATCCAGAAAATTCTGGCATGCTGCCAATGTGACTTTGGGTCCAAAATCGCCGCCCATGCAATCAACTGCAACAGTAGTGACGCCAACAACAGGAAGCGCCGCATTCATGACTGTAGGCGCACCGTGCGCATCGGGCAACGCATGGATCGGCAACCTGGAAAAGGGCTCATGGACTGCGCCTGACAAAACAAAAGCCCGATGCTACCAAATCGTAGCGCTCGGGCTTGAATGAAGAAAGCGGGTGAAGCCGGTCTATTTCAGCGACCAGACGCTTCAACGGCTAGCGCTATGCCAGTCAGGCTTCGGATTTGGACTTGATCACCTTGCGGCCACGGTAAAAGCCGGTTGGGCTCACGTGATGACGCAAATGAATTTCGCCGGTGGTGGACTCGACGGCGATGCCGGGAACCACCAAGGCATTGTGTGAGCGGTGCATGCCACGCTTGGACGGTGATTTTTTGTTTTGCTGGACGGCCATGATCAGTTTTCTGAAAGAGGGTGCGCTGCGGGGGGGATTACCTTGGCATGCACGCTGGTTGGTAAAGATGCTCTATGCTATTGAGCCTGAGCCCATGATTATAGCGCAAGTTGTTGATTTGACTGCAATGCCTGTGTGATTTCAAGCCGATGCCAGCGCCAGAACCGCCGGGCGCCGCGTTTGGCTTGCCAACCAACGCCATCTGCTGCACCATTGAAGCCTCAACCCAACCAAACCCCACCCAAAAGGAGCCCAGAATGATCAAAGTCAGCGTGATGTATCCCAATACCCCAGGTGCGCGCTTCAACCACGAGTATTACCGCGACAAGCACATGCCCCTGGTCAAGGCGCGCATGGGCGAGAGTTGCAAGTTCTACACCGTCGACAAAGGCCTTACCGGCGGAGCGCCTGGCGCGCCTGCCACCTATGTCGGCATGTGCCATATTTTCAGCGATTCGGTCGAAGCCTTTCAGGCAGGTTTTGGCCCGCACGCCAAAGAAATCCTGGCTGACATTGCGAATTACACCGACTTGGCGCCTGTCATGCAGATCAACGAAGTCGTGGTTGGCGACCGCTGACCAGCGCATCGCCTGGCGCGCGCGACAAGCCACCGCCCAATCCAACACCCATTTCAACCAATATTCAAACCTGTAGCCCACCATGACCCGCTGGCGACTGACTTTGATCCTGCTGTTCACCCTCGCCCTGTTTGCGGGCTGTGCCGCCCTGGATGAGCGCCAGCGGACCTGGATTTTTCAACCCAGTGACCGCAGTTGGGGCGGCAGCGCCGAGGCGGCACGGGGCATGGTGGACATCTGGATTGATTTTGAATCCAAGGAGCAGGGTGAACCCGTCAAATTGCATGGCCTGTGGCTTGAAGCCGGGACAAGGGCCCCAGGTGAGGGCCCAGTGCTTCTTTACCTGCACGGTGCGCGCTGGAATGTTGAAGGCTCGTCCGCCCGTATCCGGCGCATGCAGGAACTGGGTTTCTCGGTGCTGGCAATTGACTACCGCGGCTTTGGCAAGAGCTCCAAAACCTTGCCTTCGGAGGTGTTCGCCTACGAAGACGCCCGGGCCGCCTGGGATTGGCTGGCCGCCAGGTACCCAGAGCGCCCACGCTATATTTTTGGCCATTCGCTCGGTGGCGCCATCGCGATTGATCTTGCAAGCCAGGTGAAGGATGAAAGCGGCACTATCGTTGAAGGCACTTTCACCTCCATCCCCGACGTGTTTGGAAGCTTCAAATGGGGCTGGCTGCCGTTGGGGCCGCTGATCACGCAGCGCTTTGAAGCCGCATCAAAAGTCGCGCACATAGGGTCGCCGCTTCTGGTGGTGCATGGCACCGAAGACGCCACCATACAGCCCGAACTGGGGCGCAGGCTGTTTGATGCGGCGGTGGCGCCCAAAGCGCTGGTGATGGTCGCGGGCGGCTCGCACTACAGCACCAATGCGGTGGGTCAGGCCGACTACCGCAAGGCCCTGGCAGACCTTTTCAGCTTCAAAGGGTTGGCAAGGTAATCGGGCCCTGGCCCATAAAAAGTTGCCAGTGACGGCAGTCCGCAAGTTGCGGCGCCTTGGCCGTCATGCCGGCTTGCTGCACAGGTTAATGCATCGCGCCATCGTCTACTACTATATACATAGCAAACTTTGCATATAATACGAGGGCTAGAGGCACTTATTATCACCTTTTTTTAAATTTTGACCAGTTTTTTCACCATTTATCTTAGAAATTGAAATCACCGACGATATCAACCCACAAAAATCACGCAGGAGAGCGAGGACCTTCGAGGCCTGCAACTGATCTGCTAACCTAGCCGCAATGTCCCATTTTTCGCCTTCTACGGCCCCGGCTGTACCGCTCCCGCCTTTACCCTTGGTCGCACGCTCCCCCAACCTGGTGGTTTTGACGCTGGCCCTGCTGTTGGGCGTTCAGCCGGTGACCACCGACCTGTTCCTGCCGGCCTTGCCCGCCATCACCGACGGTTTTGGCGCCAGCATGGCGCAGGCCCAGCTCACGTTGACTGCGCTGCTGCTGGCGTTTGGCATCTCGCAGCTCTTCTGGGGGCCGCTGTCAGACCGGTTTGGCAGACGCCCGATCCTGCTGGTGGGCCTGTCAATCTACGTGGTGGCCGCCGTTGCCAGCGCCCTGGCGCCCAGCATGGCCTGGCTGATTGCCTGCCGCGCAGTGCAAGGTGCTGCCATGGGCGCAGCCGTGATGTGCGCGCGTGCC
>JANMCB010000386.1:0-3083 GCA_031360805.1 Rhodoferax sp. | reverse complement strand
CTCCCAAGTTAATTTACGTCGTTGGAAAAGTGCTTTAATGATCTCAGTTAATGACCTCAATTTACCCAAGCACTTCAACCCACCATGACCCGGACATGGCTCCCGCGCTCTCTGCCTGCCGATGCTGCGGGTTGCGTTTGGCAGGTGATCTGCCTGGCATCGCATGGCGCCAGACCCTAAGACCTCCAAGCCGCCCGTTTTTGCCTGGCTGATAGGCCAAAGCCCGTTTCAGCGCAGCATCCTGACCTATTGGGTCGAGGTCAATCTGGTGTACGTCTTGCTGCTCGGGTTGCAGTGGTATGCAGTGTCAGAAGGCAAAGCCACGTCAGAAGACGCATTGGCCATCACCATCTACCTGGCTGTGAATGCGTTGGCCTTTTATGTCATTCAGCGCACCGGGTGGAGCATGCGTTTTCCCGACCCGGCCATGACCAGCGTGCAAATGGTGTTGGGCATGGTGGCCGTCGCGATGGCGTACCTGGCCAACCCGATGTTTCACGGCATGATCCTGCTGTTGGTGGCGCTGGTGCTGGTGGTCGGCGCGCTGACGCTCACGCCGCGCAACTGCCGCCTGATGGGCTTCTATTCACTGGTTGGGCTGGGGGTGACCATCGCCATCGGTGTGACACAGCGGCCAGAGAGCTTTGACCTGCGCGAGCAGCTCATCGTCTACATGTTTGCAGTGATCATTCTGGCCTGCGTGGCCGAACTCGCCGCGCGCATCAGCGCCATACGCAGTGAGCTCAAGGCACAGCGGCGCGCGCTCAAGAAAGCGCTGGTCGAGAACCAATGGCTGGCCGGGCGCGACGAGTTGACCGGGCTTTCCAACCGCAGGCACGCACTGGAATTGCTGGCCTACGAGGAGCGCCGCGCGGCGCGCCAGCCGGTTGAAGCCTGCATCGCCATGATTGACCTCGATCTTTTCAAAGCCGTCAACGACCGGCACGGACATGGCGCTGGCGATGATGTGCTGCGCACTTTTGCACAGCAGGCGGGCATGGTTTTGCGTGAGGCAGACATCCTGGCCCGCTGGGGCGGGGAGGAGTTCCTGCTTTTGATGCCGGACACCTCCCAGAGCGAGGCCGAGCACGTGATCGAACGGTTTCGCGACATGTTCTGCAGGTCGGGCCAATGGCATTGGAGCCCGGAGCTGATCGTGACGTTTTCAGTGGGCCTGACCACCCATCGCCAGGGTGAAAGTCACGAAGCGACCATCTTGCGGGCAGACGCAGCGCTGTACGAAGCCAAGGCAAAGGGCCGCAATGTGACGGTTTCGCAATGGGGCGGTCTCGCGGCCTGAACTCGGTTTTTGGTTACGTTTTGTTGCCTGTTGCACCGCAACAGAAAATGTATCTGACGCAAGCAGAATGTATCGCTGGAAACAGCAAGCAAAAGTGCTTGGTGGATCGGTTTTGACGGGGTGAAATGGACGTCCTTTCAACTTGAACTGGAGTTCAACAATGACACTTAAAGCCCGTAGATTCCTCACCAGCGCAGCGACCCTTGCAATTCTTTCCACCACCAGCGCCTTGTGGGCGCAGACAACCACTGGACCGGGCGCAGCGCCTGCCAAACCAACGGCTGCCAAGGACGTGATGGCCGCCTTTGCCAAAGCCGACGCCAACAATGACGGCAAGCTGGACATGGTTGAAGCCGAGGCGGTACCGGGACTGGTTGCGCGTTTCAAGCAGGTTGATACCGATGCAGACGGCACGATTTCCAAGGCCGAGTTTGAAAAGGCCTTCATGTAAGGCATTGAGTCTCATCTGACGGTCACTTGACCCAGGTCGGGCCTGTACGCCAGTTCGCTGGCGGACAGGCCCGTTTCTTTGAGCGCCGATGAGACTGTGACCGTCAGTTTGCGAGAATATAGGGAAAACCCTATACTGATCGACAGCCCGCCGCAAAAGCTGCAGGCTGCGAAAGGGTTTCCTTGATCGATTTGCCAAATTCTTCCTCTGGCGTTGCGCACGCTGCCCCGCCAGACTTCATTGCATTACCCGCACAAAGCCTGCTGCGCCGTTTGACGCGTTTCAAGCGCGCCCGCTCTGCAATCGACCTGCCAACGGCTGGGGCAGTTTCAACGCCAGAACCCGGTTCGATGACCGGGTTCTGGCGCGGTCTGCGCGGCGCGATTGAGGGGCCCATGGAGGCAGGCGCAAAAGTTAACCTGGCGCTACAGGGCGGCGGCGCGCACGGCGCCTTTACCTGGGGTGTGCTAGACGCGCTGCTGGACGACCCGCGCCTGGCATTCGAAGGCCTGAGCGGCAGCAGCGCTGGCGCCATGAACGCAGTGGTGTTGGCCAATGGCTGGATGCTCGGTGGGCCTAAAAATGGGCGCGAGTCTGCCCGCCAGGGGCTGGCCGATTTCTGGAACGAGATTGGCAAGCAAATGCCGCTGGGCATGAGTACACAGGGCGAGGGTGATGCCATAAGCCTGTCGCCAGGCAGCCGCTGGCTGGCCAATTGGGCGGGGTACTTTTCGCCCAGCCAGCTCAATCCACTGGCGCTGAACCCGCTTCGTGATCTGCTGGAGCGGCAGATTGACTTTGAGCAGCTTCGCGGCAACAGCCCCTTCAAGCTGTTCGTGGGCGCCACCCGTGCCAACTCCGGCAAGCTGCGCGTGTTTCGGGAGCATGAACTCAGCCTGGACGTGCTGATGGCATCAAGCTGTCTGCCGAAAATCAGCCGCCCGGTCGAGATTGAGGGCGAACCGTACTGGGATGGCGGCTATTCTGCCAACCCGGCGGTATCGCCCCTCTTTTATGGCTGCGACGCCACCGACGTGCTGCTGGTGCTGTTAAGCCCGCTGCAGCACCAGGACACCCCGAATTCTGTAGAGCAGATCGAGTCGCGCATTGTCGAGTTGGGCTTCAGCGCCAACTTCATGCGCGAAATGCAGATGTTCACGCAGGTGGCCGACTATTCGCGCCCGGCCTTCCTGAGCCGCGACAAGTTCACGCGGCGCCTGCAGAAAATGCGCTTTCACATGATCGATTCAAGTGGCTTGCCAAGCCTGCAGCGCACCGAAACCAAGTTGCTGGCCCATGCCCCGTTTCTGGAACTGCTGCGGGGTCAGGGCC
>JANMCB010000382.1:0-2633 GCA_031360805.1 Rhodoferax sp. | reverse complement strand
GCTGCTGCAGCTTCGGAATGCGTGACCAGCACCAGCGCGGCGCCTTGCGCCCGGGTCTGGCCGATGAGCGCATCCATCACGCGCGCTGCGGTCGTCGGGTCCAGGTTGCCAGTGGGCTCGTCGGCCAGCAACAGGGCAGGGCGGTGTACCAATGCGCGGGCGATGGACACCCGCTGCAATTGCCCGCCGCTCAAGGTTTGCGGCAGCCGCGCGCCCATTGCTCCCAGGCCGACCACGGTCAGCATGGCTTGAACGCGTTCATCGTCGGCCTGTAGCGAGCGCCTGGCCACGGCTCGGCTGGCGGATGCGTTCGCCGCGCCGCGCAGCAGCAGCAGCGGCAACCCCACGTTTTGCGCCACATTTAGGTGCGGCAACACGTGAAACGCCTGAAATACGAAACCGACCTTATTTCGGCGCAGCAAAGCGCGCTGGTCGTCGTTCTGTGAGCCCATGTCGACGCCGTCCAGCAGGATTGATCCGCTGTCCCACGTGTCCAGCCCCGCCATGCAATTGAGCAAGGTCGATTTGCCCACGCCCGATTCCCCAACAATGGCCACGAATTCGCCCGGAGGCACCGTCAAATTGATATTGGCGAAAACCGTTACGTCACCGTAACGTTTGCTCAAATTTTGAACGATCAGCGTCATGCCGGTTCACGCTGTTGCTGGGCAGCCAATGCCCCGCGTACGTGGGCCAGCACCCGCGCCACGGCGTGCGGTGCATCACAGGCCACCACATCGCGCTCGGGCATGCCGCGCAGCCAGGTGAGCTGGCGCTTGGCCAATTGGCGGGTGGCGAAAATTCCGCGATCACGAAGCTCAACCGGGGGCAGAGTGCCCTCCAGGACAGCCCAAGCCTGGCGGTAGCCGACGCAGCGCATCGACGGCAGGTCCGGGTGCAAGTCGCCGCGCGCACGCAGCGCCTTCACTTCGTCCAAGAGGCCTGCGACCAGCATCACATCAAACCGCCCGGCAATGCGTTCGTGCAGCCAGGCGCGGTTGCCAGGTTCCAGCGAGATGATGTTGTTTGCAAGGGCACTCGATTCCGGTTTTTCAGCCAGTTTGGGTGTGAAAAAGCTGGAGATCGGTTTGCCGGAAATTCGAAAGACTTCAAGCGCGCGGGCGATGCGCTGGGTGTCGCCTACCGGCAGGCGAGCGGCGGTGACCGGGTCCACCTGGGCCAGTTGGGCGTGCAAGGCTGCCCAGCCCAGGGTACGGGCTTGCTCTTCCAGCACAGCGCGAACAGCGGCATCAGCGCGCGGCATGTCGTCCAGCCCGTCAAACAAGGCCTTCAGGTACAGCATGGTGCCGCCCACCAGCAAAGCCAGCTTGCCCCGTGCGTTGATTTCGCCAATGAGACGCCTTGCCTCCGTGGCAAATTCGGCTGCGCTGTAGGGCTGCAACGGGTCACGAATGTCAACCAAATGGTGCGGCACCTGGGCCAGCTCGGCTGCGCTGGGCTTGGCCGTGCCGATGTCCATGCCGACATAAACCAGCGCCGAGTCGACGCTGATGATTTCAAGATCATGCTCAGCTGCTATCGCCAATGCCGCCGCCGTTTTGCCTGAGGCTGTGGGGCCAGTCAGGGTGATACAGCGCGGCGTTTGAGCGGTCATCAACGGATTCATGGTCAAGAGGCCAGCCAACGCATCATTCGTGGCGGGTCGCCCCGTACTTTTGCACCAGCGTCCATGCCGCAATGGCGATCCACACGCTCCAGAACCAGACGCCGTAGGCCAGCGGGTAGACCGTGCCGTCCATAGTGCGGCCGAGCCAGGCGCCCATGGCAAACGCGGCCACCATCATCAGAAATCCGTTCAGCGCCGAAGCGGCACCCGCCGACTGTGGGAACGGGCCCACCGCGCCGCTTTGGCTGCAGGCCTGGTGCACGCCATGGCCCAGCATGAAAAGGTAAAACGGCAGCACCAGCGCCCAGGTCGAATGCACCCCAAAGAGCGCGAGCAAGCCCATCAATGTGCCACCCAGCAGCGTGAACCCGGCTGCGATGGCGACGCTGCGGCGCACGCCGTAGCGGTGCAGCAGGCGCCGGCACATGAAGGTGCCGCCAATGTAGGCGAACGAGATCGAAAACATCACCAGCCCATACTGCGTGGTGCTCAACCCCATGACCTGGATAAACACAAAGGATGAGGCGGCCAGAAATGTAAACAGCCCGCCATAAGCGCCAATCGACAGTGTCGAAAATGCGATGAAGGTCGGATTGCGCAGTATCCCAAGCCAGGTGCGCAGCAGGTTTCCGGGCCGCAAAGCATCAGGGTTGCGCCGCACCAGGGTTTCTTTGAAACGAAGCACGATCAGGCCCAGGCAAACGCTGCCAAACACGGCAAGTGTCAGAAGCGCCACGCGCCAGCTATACAGCGCCGACAACAAGCCACCCAGCGGTGCACAAACGCAGGCTATCGCGCCCAGGCCGCTCAGGCCCTTGGACATGTAGCGTGCGCCCTCCAGCGGCGCGAAAAGATCACGCACGACGGCACGCGCGCACATCACGGCTGCGCCCATGGCAGCACCTTGCACTGCGCGGCAGGCAATCAGCCAGGCCATGCTGGGCGCCAGGGCGCTGGCAACGGCGGCCACCACGTAGATTGACAGGCCCACCAGCAGGATCGGGCG
>JANMCB010000012.1:0-2052 GCA_031360805.1 Rhodoferax sp. | reverse complement strand
CCATGCAGCCAGATCCGATCAGCAGGCAACATGCCCGGCGTGGCTTGCAAGGCAGTCAGGTCGGCTTCAAAATCATGGTCACCAAATTGCGCGGACGCCACCAGCAAGGAGAGTTTTGCGTCGGGCAATAGAAATGCGAGTTCAGAGCGGGTTGACCAGGTGCTCAAAGGCACGGCCGTGGCACCGACTGCGCTTGCACCCAAGCAAACATCGAGCCATTCGACGCAATTCCCCAACAGCATTCCGACTCGGTCGCCACGTTTGATGCCATGTGCATGCAAAGCGCCAGCTACTTTAGCGGCGCGGTCGCGCAGATGACGGTAGGTAAAGTTACCCTGGGTGCATACGAGGGCAGTTGCCCCCGGCGCGGCTCGCGCTTGCTCACGAACCAAGTCAAAGAACGTCCGGGCAAACGGCGCAGTTGTCATGGTCAGTCCAGCTTGGCGCCTGAAATTTGCACCACTTCTTTCCATTTGATCCGCTCACGCTCGGCAAATGCGGCTGTTTCCTGTGGACTGCTGGACACTGCGCGCGCGCCAGTCTCCAGAAAACGCTGTTGCATCGCTGGCTCGGAAGCAATCGCCTGAACGGCACTTGAGAGCTTGTTGACGATTGCAGGGGGCGTGCCCTTGGGAACAACAAATGCGCCCCAAGACGTGATGATGAAGTCGCGCACGCCTGCTTCGGCCATCGTGGGCACGTCTGGCATGGTCGGCCAACGTTCGGAAGCGGTGATGGCCAGGGCTTTGACCTTGCCCGCCTTGATCAAGGGTGTGTAGCTGGCAATGTTGTCAATGGCGAAATCTGTGTCGCCCGCGATCAGCGCCGGCATTGATTGGGCTGCGCCTCGATAGGGGATATGAATGGCGGTGATACCGCTACGCACCCGGAACAACTCGCCGGCAAGGTGAGGCGTGGTGCCGACACCGGCTGAGCCAAAACTCACACCCTTGGGCTGTTTGCGCGCCCATTCCAGGAACTCCTGCACCGTTTTGGCGGGGTGATTGGCGGAGACCACGAAAACATTGCAGTTCTGCCAGATCATCGAGACGTATTCGAAGTCTTTTACAGGGTCGTAACCCAGATTCGAAAACAGAAATTGGTTGATGGACAGCGTCCCAATCGTGGCTGATGAAACGGTGTAGCCATCTGCGGGCGCGCTTTTTACAGCTTGCATGCCGATGTTGCCGCCAGCGCCGGTTCGGTTGTCCACCACAAAGTTTTGCCCCAGCCTGGCTTGCAATTTCTCAGCCAATGCGCGGGTCAGAATGTCCGACGCACCGCCTGCAGTGAAGGGCACAATGATCTTGACAGGCGCTTCGGGCCAATTGGTAGATTGGGCAATGGCGCCGGGTAAAGCCCCGAGGGCGACCAGCGCACAGGCTGATTGAACGAGTGATCGGCGTGAAATCATGATTGAGCTTCTTTCTTGGGTTTGGGCAACAAGGCGTTGCCAATGATCTGTCGCATGACCTCGACCGCGCCGCCACCCACGCGGCACATGCGGGCGTCGGCAAAGGCGCGGGCTATCGGGTACTCCCACATGTAGCCCCAGCCGCCGAAGAACTGCAGGCACTCGTCCATCACGCGGCCTTGCAACTCGGTCGTCACCAGTTTGGCGGCGGCGGCATCCGTTGCGTCGAATTTCCCCTCCAGGTGCAACTCGATGCAGCGGTCGACAAACACGCGCTGCGCCAACACTTCGGCGTGCAATCCGGCCAGTTTGAACCGCGTGTTCTGAAAATCACCCAGAGTGTGGCCGAACATCTTGCGCTCGGTCACATAATCAATCGTCCATTGCAGCGCCGCTTCAGAGCTTGAAACGCCGCGAATCGCCTGCACCAGGCGCTCCTGCGAGAGTTGTGTCATCAGCATTGAAAACCCGGCACCTTCGGCACCGAGCAGATTGCTGACGGGAACGCGCAGGTCGGAGAAGAAAAGCTCCGAGGTGTCTTGCGCCTTGCAGCCGATTTTTTCCAGCTTGCGCCCGCGCGTAAAACCGGGTCGGTCGGTCTCTACCAGGATCAGGCTGACGCCTTTACCGCGCGCTTT
>JANMCB010000352.1:0-5817 GCA_031360805.1 Rhodoferax sp. | reverse complement strand
GACTGTCCGATGATGTTCTTGCTGACAGGCAAGCAGTTGGGTGATACCAAAGGCAAAGTTGGCTCAACCGTCTCCCAAGTGTGCACGACCTGCCAGCTGTGCATGGGCTTCGTGACAGGGTATGCCCCGCCCGGCCCGCTTTTGATGCCCCTGCCCCATGCGGCGGTGTGGCTGGGCAGTACCTCCTTCACTAGCGCCGAGCGCGCGCCTGGCTTCAAGCCACCTATTTCCTGACCTCCACGCCCGTGGTTCGTCTGCAAAACGCTTGAACAGCGTGTTTTGCGGGCGGAGTTGTTGCCGCCCAATCGCGGCGTTCATCCGTCAGGAAATTTATGTATATATCAAACGTCAAGGCAGTCCGTTCAGATAGTCACGTCTTGCAAAAGCTTGGCAGCAAGACAGCGCGGTGGCTTTTATACATGCTGCTGTTGCCTGCAGGTGCATTGGCTCAGTCAACGCTGACGCTTGAGCGCGCTGTGATGCTGTCGCAACTGCAATCGCGGCAGTTGCCCGCGCAAGATGCCCAGGCCGAGGCGGCCCGTCAAATGGCCATTGCCGCCGGTCAGAATCCAGATTTCACGCTCAAGCTTGGCATTAACAATCTGCCGGTCACTGGTTCGGACGCGTTCAATCTAACCAATGATTTCATGACCATGGCATCCATTGGTTTCATGCGCGAACTGACAAGCGCCGATAAGCTTCAAGCACGTAGCGCGCGCTTTGAGCGAGAGGCCGATCTGGCACTTGCTGACCGGGCCATGACGCAAATCAACCTTAGACGCGACACCGCAACGGCTTGGCTGGATCGCCACTTTCTGGAGCGTATGCAGGCGCTGATGCGAACCCTGCGCGATGAGGCCCGACTACAAGTTGAAGGCGCGCAAGCCACCTACAGTGGCGGCCGCGGCAGCCAAGCGGATGTCTTCGCCGCGCGCACGCTGGTTGCACAGATCGATGAGCGCCTGCAACAGATTGAGCAGAACATCGCAATCGCCCAAACGAGGCTGGTGCGCTGGGTCGGGCCAGACGGTCGTCAACCCTTGGCGGCTGCCCCTGATTTAACCCACGTGCCACTCAATTCAAATGACCTCGCAGACCTGCTCAAAGGTCACCCCCATATCGCCGTGCTGGAAAAGCAGGAAGCAGTGGCGCGCGCCGAGGCCGATATCGCGCAATCCGACAAGAAAAGCGACTGGAGCATGGAGCTGATGTTCAGCCAGCGTGGCCCAGCTTACTCAAACATGGTCTCCGTCAACTTCAGCCGTCCGATTCAAAGTAACCAGGCAATGCGGCAGGACCGCGAGCTTGCGGCCAGGCTTTCTCGAGTTGCGCAAATTCAGGCGCAACGCGATGAGGCCATCCGAGAACGGGTGGCTGAAGCGGGTGCCTGGCTACAGCAGTGGCAAGGCAATCGAAAACGCCTTGCAACATACGACCGCGACTTGATCCCGCTTGGGGCACAGCGAACCCAGGCGGCAGTGGCTGCATATCGGGGCAGTGGCCCGCTGATGGCGGTACTGGAGGCGCGGCGTATGGAGATAGACGTTCGCATGGATCGCCTGCGCCTGGAGATGGAAACAGCGGCGCTGTGGGCTCAACTTAACCACTTGATTGCTGGCGCACATGAGGCTATGGGAATGACAACGCCAACTTCCACTTTGGAGAAATAAACATGGACAAAAAACTTAAATGGATGCTTGTCGGCGTGACTACATTGATCGCTGCAGGTGGCGGCTACGGGCTGTATGCCGCTGGAATGAGCCGAGGCATGACGATGGGCGCGGCGATGTCTTCACCAGCATCCGCGCCAGGTGGTGAATCATCTGCGCAAGGTGCACCCCAAGCCCTTCCACAAACCATCGCGCAGGGCGAGGAAGCCACGCGCCGCCACATTACTTCGGGTATCAAAGCAGGCGACGTGGACCCTGTGACGGGTAAAAAAATCATCTACTACCACGACCCCATGGTGCCGGGCAACAAGTTCGACAAGCCCGCCAAATCGCCCTTTATGGACATGATGATGGTGCCGGTGTACGCCGATGGCGACGGTGACGGCAGCAAGGTGACGGTGAGCCCGCGCATCCAGCAAAACCTCGGCGTGCGCACCGCAACCGTAAGCGAAGGAAGCTTGTCACCGCAAGTCTCAACCGTTGGAACCATCGCCTTCAATGAGCGGGATCAGGCCATAGTGCAAGTGCGAACGACGGGCTATATGGAGCGTTTGCACGTACGCGCTGCACTTGACCGGGTGACGAAAGGGCAGCCGTTAGCTGATTTATACGTGCCCGACTGGGTTTCTGCGCAGGAAGAATTTTTGTCAGTCCGCCGAATGCAGGGCTCTGACATGACGGCATTGATTGACGGCGCGCGTCAGCGCATGCGACTTGTTGGCATGAACGATGTTCAGGTGGCGTTGGTAGAAACCAGTGGCGTCACCCAGCCGCGCATCACCGTGGTCTCTCCAATCGGCGGGGTGGTAACGGAACTCACGGCGCGCGAGGGCATGACAGTGATGCCAGGGACCACCCTGTTCCGCATCAACGGTCTGAGCACCATCTGGGCAAACGCTGAGGTACCCGAAAGCCAGGCCGCGCTGATCCGAGTCGGCACCAAAGTGCAGGCCAGCAGTGCCACGTCGCCCGGTACGATTCTGCGCGGCACGGTGCAGGCGATATTGCCCGAGGTCAATGCCGTCACCCGCACGCTCAAAGCGCGAGTGGAGCTGGCGAATCCTGGTAATTCACTGGTGCCCGGCATGTTCGTAGCCATGCAATTCATAGACATGCGCGCGACCAAGGCCCTGCTGATTCCAACCGAGGCAGTGATACAGACCGGTAAACGCGTCGTAGTGATGGTGGCTGAGGATAAAGGCGGATTTCGCCCGGTTGAAGTCGAGATCGGCATAGAAAGTGGCGGCCAAACCGAAATCAAACGCGGACTGCAAGCGGGTCAGCGAGTCGTGGTGTCGTCACAGTTTCTGATCGACTCCGAAGCCAGCCTCAAGGGCGTTGAGGCCCGTTTGAACGACACACCCAAACCAAGTGCCGCAAACACTGCTGCGCGCCATGAAGGAGAAGCCCGTATAAACGCAATAGGCAAAGACGGCATTACGTTGACCCACACCCCCATTCCATCGCTGAAGTGGGGGGCGATGACCATGGACTTCAAATCACCGCCGCCTAAAGATTTGCCCCGAAATCTGGCGGTGGGAGACCGTGTGACATTTGAGTTCTACATGGATACCGAAGGCTTGCCGCAGATTACCCGAATCAATCCCATGGCTTTGGAGCCCAAAACAGCTGCCACAAAACCAGCCCGGAGCGGGCCATGATTGCCCGCGTGATTCACTGGTCCATTGGCAACCGCTTTCTGGTGCTGCTGGCAACGTTGATGGTCAGCGCTTGGGGTGTTTACTCAGTGATGCGCACGCCTTTGGATGCTCTGCCTGATTTGTCCGACGTGCAGGTCATCATCCGCACCACTTACCCTGGACAAGCCCCGCGCATTGTGGAAAACCAGGTCACGTACCCGCTGACGACGACCATGCTGTCTGTGCCAGGTGCAAAAACTGTGCGCGGCTACTCGTTCTTTGGCGACTCGTTTGTCTACGTGATTTTTGAGGACGGCACTGACTTGTATTGGGCGCGCTCGCGCGTGCTTGAGTACCTGAATCAAGTCCAGTCACGCTTGCCTACCGCCGCCAAAGCGTCGCTCGGGCCTGATGCGACAGGCGTGGGATGGATTTACCAATATGCGCTGGTTGACCGCAGCGGAAAAATGGATTCGGGTCAACTGCGTGCTTTTCAGGATTGGTTTCTCAAGTACGAGCTTAAAACGGTGCCCAATGTAGCTGAGGTAGCCAGTGTGGGGGGAATGGTTCGGCAGTACCAGATCATGCTGCAACCGGACAAGCTGGCAGCTTATGGCATTCCGCACAGCAAGGTGCTCGAAGCTGTTCGAAAGGGTAACCAGGAGGCCGGCGGATCCGTGCTGGAACTTGGCGAGGCCGAATACATGGTGCGCGCCAACGGCTACCTGCAGTCACTCGACGACTTTCGCAAACTACCGCTGACCACCACCACGGCGGGCGTGTCAGTGCGGCTTGGCGATGTAGCGCGCGTTCAAGTTGGGCCTGAAATGCGGCGCGGCATTGGCGAACTTGATGGCGAAGGGGAAGCGACTGGCGGCGTGATCGTGATGCGCTCTGGCAAAAACGCGCTGGAGACGATTGCCGCCGTCAAGGCCAAACTCAAATCGCTTCAATCCAGTTTGCCTAAGGGTGTGGAGATCGTGCCCGTATATGACCGCTCTGGGCTGATCGAGCGGGCTGTGGAAAACCTGGGCTACAAGCTGCTGGAAGAGTTCGCCGTGGTGGCGGTGGTGTGCTTCATCTTCCTGTTTCACTTGCGTTCCGCCTTGGTCGCCATCGTGTCCTTGCCACTGGGCATCTTGGCAGCGTTCATCGTCATGCACTACCAAGGGGTCAATGCCAACATCATGTCGTTGGGCGGCATTGCCATTGCCATTGGCGCGATGGTGGATGCCGCAGTCGTGATGATCGAGAATGCACACAAGCACCTGGAACACTGGAGCCATGACCACCCGGATGAAAAACTTGAAGGCATGGCCCGCTGGCAAGTCATTGGGGAATCGGCTGTGGAAGTCGGCCCTGCGCTGTTCTTTTCATTGCTGATCATCACACTTTCTTTCGTGCCGGTATTCACCCTGGAGGCGCAAGAGGGGCGACTGTTCTCACCATTGGCTTTCACCAAGACCTACGCCATGGCCGCAGCCGCTGCACTGTCGGTGACCCTGATCCCAGTGCTGATGGGTTACCTCATTCGCGGGCGAATTCCCAGCGAGCGCGCCAACCCGCTGAACCGTTTGTTGATCGCCGTGTACCGGCCCTTGTTGAACGGAGTGCTGCAATGGCCCAAAGCTACATTGGCAGTTTCGGCCCTGCTACTGGGCTTGAGCCTTTGGCCCTTGCAGCACATTGGTGGCGAGTTCATGCCGCGCCTGGACGAAGGAGATATTCTGTACATGCCCTCGGCCCTGCCCGGCCTGTCGGCAGGCAAGGCCAGCGAACTGTTGCAGCAGACCGACCGCCTTATCAAAACCGTGCCCGAAGTTTTAAGTGTGTACGGCAAAGCCGGACGTGCGGAAACCGCGACCGACCCGGCACCGATGGAAATGTTTGAAACGACGATTCAGTTCAAACCCAAAGACCAGTGGCGACCCGGCATGACACAGGACAAACTGGTCGACGAGCTTGACCGCATCGTGAAGGTGCCGGGCCTGGCCAATATCTGGGTGCCGCCCATCCGCAACCGCATCGACATGCTGGCCACGGGTATTAAAAGCCCAGTTGGAGTGAAGATCGGCGGGGCGGACTTGGTCACGATTGACCGCCTCACGGGCGAAATAGAAAAAGCGCTGAAGGACGTGCCTGGAGTCAGCAGCGCATTGGCCGAGCGGCTAACAGGGGGGCGTTACGTCGATATCAACATCCGCCGTGACGACGCCGCTCGTTTTGGCATGAACATCGCCGATGTGCAGGCGGTCATCACGTCGGCCGTGGGTGGCGACAACATCGGTGAAACCGTGGAGGGTTTGCAGCGCTTCCCCATCAACATGCGTTACCCCCGCGAAATTCGCGACTCGTTGGAAAAACTTCGGATTCTGCCCATCGTGGCGGAAAACGGCCAGCGGTTGCTACTGTCTGACGTGGCGGACATTCGCATCAGCGATGGGCCGCCAATGCTTCGCAGTGAAAACGCGCGCTTGTCGGGGTGGGTGTACGTGGACATACGCGGG
>JANMCB010000347.1:0-1656 GCA_031360805.1 Rhodoferax sp. | reverse complement strand
CGCGAGGCGGTTCGGCAGGATGCCATTGCCGCGTGGGACGAGTACCAGTTGACAGGTTTGCATGTGAACATGCCCGAGGCAGACGCTTGGCTGGCCAAGCTGGAAGACGGGCAGGACGTGGAGCCTCCGGCAAGTCACGCTTGATGCCGCGCCTGATTTGGTCGCCATCGGCGCTGCGCGATGTGCAGCGCCTTTACCGTTTTCTGGCTGCTAAAAACATGGATGCAGCCAAGCGCGCTGTGGGCGCGATTCGCGCGGGAATGAAGTCCGTTGAGCACCAACCAGGCATCGGCAGGCCTGTGGCAGATATGGAGCCGGAGTACCGGGAATGGCTGATCGAGTTCGGTGCCAGCGGCTATGTCGCACGGTACCGGATTGACGGTGATACCGCGGTCGTTCTGGCCGTACGCCATCAGAAAGAGGCGGGCTACGAGGTTTGACGGCGCATCACCGATCAAGCCGGGTTCAAACGCGGATCCAGTGCAAATGCCTCGCTGCCCTGGAGTTTGAATTGACCTTTGGCAGCATCAATATCAATCAACAAGTTCCATGAATGCGTGCTGACCACGCTGGGGATCATCACCAGTGCGTGCGCCTTCAACAGCGCATCGCCGAAGAGCTGCTGGGCTTTGCTGACCGTGCCGGGGCGCAGCCAGTTGGGGTTGGGAACAGCGCCAGGGTCAACTTTGAAAATCCGTTTCTGATCAGGAATTTCGATTTGAACCAGCGTGTGCGCCACCGCATCCAGCGTGTTCAAACCCTTGTGCACGGCGACTTCAAGAATCGCGGTGGACGGGTCCAGCGAGGTGTACAGCACGCGATTGCCTTTTGAGCTCCATCGCCCGCCAAAGAGGAATGCGCCTTCTGCCATCTGCCAGGTTGGGAAGTGCTTGCTGGTTTCCAGCCGCCAAACGCTAAAACCCGCTGACTGGGCGGTCAAGCGTAGACCCCGTACTCCATGCGTGACAGCAGCGTTTTGACCAACTCAGTGCCCTCAGAGCTTTGCAGCAAATCAATCGGTTTGCGCTGGTCCAGGCCTATGGCCGGGCTGGCCAGCCAACGCTCTGCCGCTTCTTGGGTGCCAAACACCGCTATCGCCTGGCTGGTGGCAGCCACTAGGCGCAAAGCCCGGTCGCTGGCATTGGCATCCAGCGTTTTGGCCACACTGGCCGCACGCCGCTGCATGGTGCGCTCGGTGATGCCCAGCACGCCGTAAAACTGGTCTGCGTTGATGATGGTGAAGGCGTTCATCACCTGCCGGGCATCGGCCACGCGCACGCCTTGGGTCACCAGGTCGTGCGCTTTGAGGCCAGTCAAGCCGCTCTGTAGTTTGAGCTTGTTCCACGATGCAGTGGCGCTTGGGGGCGGGCTTCTCAAGGTCGATGGGGCTGTGAGCATGTTGAACTCCGAGTGTTTGTCAATTGTCGCCAAATGTCGCTGAATTATAAGACAAGTGTCGCAGGCGGTGTCAATATCGGAATCAAGCATTCCACAGTGTGCCCGCCAACTGCGACCGCAATGCCACAATCTGCCCCATGCAACTCCCTTACGAACTCAAACTCGGCTGGCGCTACACGCGCGCGAGCCGGGGCACGCGGCGCAACGGTTTTATCTCTTTCATCTCGGGTGTGTCGATGCTGGGCATTGCGCTGGGTG
>JANMCB010000337.1:0-4102 GCA_031360805.1 Rhodoferax sp. | reverse complement strand
CTGTAGCAAAACCATTTTTACCCGTCAAACAAATCCGTGTGTCGGCCAGTTCGTTCAAAGCGAACCACGTCGCCCACGATCTTGTAAATCAACAACCAATCTGGTTCAATGTGTGCGTCTCGAAACCCCTTCCACCCGCCTTTTAGCGGATGGTCAAGGAAACCGGCTGGTAGCGGCGCACCTTCAATCAGCAACCTCAATAAAACCTAGAGTTTGCCCATATCTTTGCCGCGTTTCTGCGACTGCTTGACGTCCCGTTTGAACTGGCCTGAATAAGCGGGCTGACGCATCAGATGCCGAGCTGCCCATACAGATCTTCAGCGTCTTTTGCGAGGTGAACGTCAACGCCTTGCTCGCTTTTGGCAAGCGTTTTAGTGGTTAGCTTGTTGGGCACGCGCATCTCAAAAGGCAACGCTTTGTCCTTGGCAACCCTGGTTAAAACAATGCGCACCAGATCAGACACAGTCAGCCCCATATCCGCAAGCACAGCGGCAGCTTCGTCTTTAAGCGTCTCGTCGATTCTTGCCCGAACAAAAGCGGTGGCAGCCATGGTTTCCCTTTAAAGTTGATTAATTGTAGCTTGATTGAGCTACAAATGCATCCAGCATGGCCCGACTGTGCATCCGACACCAGAGGGGGCATGGAGCAGACTCACAGGTGCTGGACAAGGCCCGAAATCAGCCGGGATGCAAGTGCATCGGTGGCCGGGGAGCGTGGCGGAGTACTTGAAGGCGTAGAAATCGGGGCACATCGGCAATGACGAGAATCACGGCACAAGCCCTATATTGCCAATACCGAAGCTGATCTTGGCTAAGCCGTCCGCAGCAAACGCTTTGTCGAGATGGGTTCCGCCCTCAGAAAAGGTCGGGCTTGAAAGCAGTACTCCAAACAAAGCGAGGCATAGTTGAATGCGCTTCAGTAAGTAGATATGGAACTGTCGCACAGAGGGAGTCCGTTCATGCCGCATAGGAAATTCACCGCTGCCCCACCTTCACATCCCCAAACACGCTCTGCGCCTCACGTGGAAGGCCGCGCCAGTACTGCGGGCTGGCTGTCATCGTGGCACCCAAGGCAGCAGCCGCCTCCCATGGCCAGCGCGGTTTGTACATCAGGGCGCGGGCCACCGCGATCAGGTCTGCATCACCGGTCGGCAAAATGTAATCAGCCTGATGGGGCAGGGTGATCAGGCCCACGGCTGTCGTGGCCATGCCGCTGGCTTTGCGGATGTTGCGCGCAAAGGGCACCTGGTAGCCGGGCCCGATGGCAATCTTCTGTTGCGGTGATGCGCCGCCTGACGACACTTGCACGAAGTCGCAGCCCAGTGCCTTGAGGCGCAGCGCTGGACGCCTTGCGGCCCGCATCCGCGAGCTGAAAACAGACCGGCATCGGGGGTGCTGCTGTACTCGACCGGTGACGCATCGCGCCTGGGCGAAATCGCCCGCGCGCGCCTCAAAGCCATGGTTGAAACCAATGACGGCTTCGAGATCGCAAGGCGCGACCTGGAAATTCGTGGCCCCGGCGAGTTCCTGGGCGCGCGTCAGTCGGGTGCGGCGCTGTTGCGATTTGCCGATCTGGCAACCGATGCCGAGTTGCTGGAATGGGCCCGCGCTGCTGCACCGGTGATGCTGGACCGTCACCCCGAACTGGCCGAACAGCATGTGCAGCGCTGGCTGGGCGGCAAAGCGGAGTATTTGAAGGCTTGAGGTGTGGGTTGGTCGGTGGCAATAGACAGTCACTGACGGCCATGCACAGCCCGCCGCGTCCCTGGGGTTTGCCTTACAATCAAAATCTGCGGTAAGGAGACTTCATCATGCTGATCACCATCACTTCCAAGCGCCAGGTCACGTTCCCCGCCCATGTTCTCGCCTCACTCGGCGCGAAGGCGGGCGACCAGCTGGAGCTTTTGCCAAGTCCTGACGGATTTTTGCTGAAACCAAGGCGCGTTGACGTGAGCCGTTTGGCACCCTTGCGCGGCAAGCTGTCCGATTCAGCAGCGGCGTTTGACATCCAGACTTTCAGAGGTCAATCTCATGACCCAGCGCTTCGGGATTGACACCTCCATCCTGGTGCGCCTTGTCACGGGCGAGCCGCCCAGGGCATTTGATGAGGCTGCAGCGGCGTTGACCCGCATGGTGGAGCGAGAGCGCGCCAGCTTGTTTGCCAGCAACATGGTGATTGGCGAGGCCTACATCGCCTTGCAGCATCATTACGCCGTCACCAAACCCAACGCGAAGGCCGGATTGCGCAGCGTGTTGACCAGCGGATTGGTGGCACCAGGCGGCGGGCAGCCGGTGCTCGACGCGCTGGCGGCCAGCCGGGGCTGTGGTTTGCTGGATCGGCTGATTGCATTGCAGTACGGCGCCGAAGACCTTGCGACACTCACGCTTGATCGCAAAATGGCAACATTGCCGCAAGTGACCCGCTTGACTTCCTGACCACGCAGGATTTGCCGCGACAACTTCACATGACCCTCACCGAACTCAAATACATCGTCGCGGTCGCCCGCGAGCGCCATTTTGGCAAGGCGGCCGAGGCCTGCCACGTGTCGCAGCCGACGCTGTCGGTGGCGGTGAAGAAGCTCGAAGAAGAGCTGGAGCTCAAGATTTTCGAGCGCAGCGCCAATGAAGTCACGGTCACGCCGCTGGGCGAAGAAATCGTGCGCCAGGCGCAAAGTGTGCTGGAGCAGGCGTCCAGCATCCGCGACATTGCCAAGCGCGGCAAAGACCCGCTGGCCGGTGCGCTCAAGCTGGGCGTGATCTACACCATCGGGCCGTACCTGCTGCCTGACCTGGTGCGCCAGATGATTAAAAAGACGCCTCAAATGCCGCTGATGCTGCAGGAGACCTTCACCGTGAAGCTGCTGGAGATGCTGCGCACGGGTGAGATCGACTGCGCCATTCTGGCCGAGCCCTTTCCCGACACCGGTCTGGCGCTGGCACAGTTGTATGACGAGCCGTTCTTCGCGGCCGTGCCCACTACCCACAAGCTGGCCAGCCAGACGAGCGTGACCACGGAGCAGCTCAAGCAGGAAACCATGCTGCTGCTGGGTACAGGCCATTGTTTTCGCGACCACGTGCTGGAAGTCTGCCCGGAGTTTGCGCGATTCTCCAGCAACGCCGAAGGCATTCGAAAGTCGTTTGAGGGCTCGTCGCTGGAAACCATCCGCCACATGGTCGCAGCGGGCATGGGCGTCACGCTGGTGCCACGCCTGTCGATCCCCAAAGAGGGTCTGGAGCCCCGGCCGTCGCGCCGAAAGGCCGAGGACGCGTTTGTCAAATACCTGCCGTTTGAGGGCGACCCACCCATGCGCCGCGTGGTGCTGGTGTGGCGGCGCAGCTTTACCCGCTATGAAGCCATCGCCGCGCTGCGCAACGCCATTTACGCCTGCGAGCTGCCCGGTGTCACCCGGCTATTTTGACGCGCCTCTTTTGATGCGCGGCGCAGATGTTGCGTGAAAAGCTCGCCCTGTATTTGCAGTTGATTCGCTGGGACCGCCCGGCGGGCTGGCTGCTGCTGCTGTGGCCTACGCTGAGCGCGCTGTGGATTGCGGCTGGCGGCTTTCCGGGTTGGCATTTGCTCATCGTCTTTACGCTTGGCACCGTGTTGATGCGAAGCGCCGGCTGCTGCGTCAACGACGTGGCCGACCGCGACTTTGACCGGCATGTGTTGCGCACCTCGCAGCGGCCGGTCACGCGCGGCGCGGTGTCGGTCAAAGAGGCGCTCATTCTGGGCGCGGTGCTGGCACTGTTGGCCTTTGCGCTGGTGCTCACCACCAATGCCGCCGCGGTGGCCTGGTCTTTCGCGGCGCTTGCGATTGCGCTGGTGTACCCGTTTGCCAAACGCTTCGTCGCCATGCCGCAGGCAGTGCTGGGCGTGGCGTTCAGTTTCGGCATTCCGATGGCGTTTGCCGCGGTCACGTCTGATGTGCCACGTCTGGCCTGGCTGCTGCTTTTTGGCAATCTGTTCTGGGTACTGGCTTACGACACCGAATATGCCATGGTGGACCGCGACGACGACCTGAAAATCGGCATGAAAACCTCGGCCATCACCTTGGGCCGTTTTGACGTGGCCGCCATTCTGGTGTTTTACGCGTTGTACCTGT
>JANMCB010000311.1:0-4322 GCA_031360805.1 Rhodoferax sp. | reverse complement strand
AATCGTTGGCCGCCAAACCGGCGGCCAGCCCGTCCATGTCGCGCTCGCGGGTTTGCGTGAACAGCGGCATCAGGTCTTCGAGTTCCCGGTCAACCTCAACGATTATTTTTTCAGTCATACAAGTTTCCAAAGTTTGTGGTGCCTGCTGCAAGCGGGGCAGTACGCGCGCTCATGGCACCATCCAGAGCGACCCGCAACACCGAGTAGGAGATCGGTTTTGACAGAAGGTCATTGCACCCCGCCGCCAGCGCGAGCGTGCGGTGGGGCTCGCCGGTGTGGGCCGTGGTCGCAAGAATCGGTCGGCTGTAGCCTTGCGCGCGCAGTACCTGCACGGCCTCAAGGCCACCCAGCACCGGCATTTCCAGGTCCATCAGAATGGCGTCGGGATGGTCGCGCAGGGCGATGTCCACTGCCTCCTGCCCGTTGACGGCTTGAAGCACGGTCAAGCCGAGCCGTTTCAGGTAAATCACCGACAGCGCACGCAAATCGTCGGCGTCTTCTGCAACCAGCACCGTACCATTGAGCGCTTTGGGTGCCGCTGCAGCCTCTGCCTTGAACGGCGCCTTGCCTGGCTCGGATTCGGCCAGGGTGCGAATGCCAGGGGGGGGCAAAGCCGCTGACGCAGGCGCCGTTCCATGGGCCGTGGTGCCCAAGCCAGCTTGCGCGGGCAAACGCAATGTGAAGCGGGAACCCACGCCCGGCTCTGACGTGACGGCGATAGAGCCGTGCATCAACTCCGCCAGATTGCGGCTGATCGTCAACCCCAGGCCGGTGCCCCCATGTTTGGCGGCAATGGTGTCGTCCGCCTGCTGGAACGCAGCAAAGAGACGCGACAGGCCTTCAGGCGACATGCCAGGGCCCGTATCGACAACTTCGATGGTCAGCGCGCCATCACGCCAGCTGACGTTGAGGGTAACGCTGCCCCGTTCAGTGAACTTGATGGCGTTGCCGGTGAGGTTGATCAGAATCTGGCGCACCCTGAAGGCGTCGATTTCAACCGCTTCAGGCATGCCGGATGCATAGCTGGCTTCCAGCACCACGGGCTTGTCGCGCACCAGCGGCTTCAACGTGGCGATGACGTCGCCCACGAGCACGCGCACGCTTTCTGGCTGCGTGACGATGCGTACCTGCCCGGCTTCGAGCTGCGCCTGGTCCAGAATGCCGTTGATCAGCGCCAGCAGGTGGCGTCCATTGCGGTCGATCACGGCGCCGTTCTTGATGCGCTCTTCACGACCCAGTGCGTCGGACTTCCAGTTGATGTTGTTGAAACCCAGGATCGCGGTCAATGGTGTGCGCAACTCGTGCGTCATGTGCGACAGGAACTGGCTTTTCAGACGCGTGGCTTCTTCTGCAGCCAGCTTTTCCACCAACAACCTGCGGCTCTTGCGATACAGGAAAAGCTGGCGCCAGATGACTGCGCCGACATGCACGAATGCGCCCGCCAGCGCGGGCAGCAGCACCGCCGTGCTGTAGCCCCAAGCCCCCAGAACGGTCACCGTGCCTGCCGTCAACAAAAGCAATGCCGGCAATGCCGCTATCTGCAAAGTGGCGATTCGCTGCAGCCGGGGGTAAGCCAGCAACAGCGCCAGCGCCATGACCAAGAGCGTCAAGCCACCATCCAGCGCCCAGCTTCTTTGCTGCAACACCATGCCGCTGGCCAGCATGGAGGGCAGCGAAGCCGCCACGTAAAGCCCGGCCAGGCGACCCATCGGCGTCTGGTTGAAGTCGCCCAGCACGGCGCTGGAACTGCCTATATAGATTTTCTTTCCCGCCAATGACGGCGCCAGGTCGGCATAACGCGCGCTGCCACTGGCGGCCAGTGCCACTTCGTAAAACGGCACCACGCGCAGGCTTTGAAAATTGCGTGGGTAGCGAAGCCGCACCAGGCCACTGGCATCGACCGGCATCGTGACCCCGTTGATGGCAAGGCCGCCCGTGCCTTGATCCAGTTGCACCGCCACGCCGCTGGCCTTGAGAACAGCCGTTGACAGCGACGGCAGCACTTCACCATAGACCCGGTGCAACAACGGCACACGGCGAACCACGCCGTCGGGGTCGGATGTCATGCTGATCACCCCGACCGGCGCATGGGCCGTGAATTTGGACAACGGCAGCGTCAAGTCCTCCCAAGAGTGGGCCAGCCATTTGGGGCCGTGGGCCAGGGCGTTGGTCGCCAGGCGCTGGCGATAGCTGGCGTCATGCCCGGCACCCCCGTAGGGCAGCGCCGCAGCCGCCAGCACCACGTTGCTGCCCAGAGTGGCCGCAAAGGCGTCGTCCCCCTGGCGCGACTCTGAAAAAAGAATGTCGTAGCCCACCGCCCGGGCACCGGCCTTGAGCAGGTACGGCGTCACCAGCGCATAGATGTCCCGGTCATACGGCCAGGCGCCGATCTGGGACTGCAGGCGCGCCATCGACGGCTCGTCCACGTCGACCACCACCACATCTGAAAAATCGCCAGCCGGTGCAGAGAGGCTGAGCAGGGCATCGTCAAGCTTGAGGTCAATGTCGCGCCCTATTGGCGTCATGCATATCAGGCCTGCCAGGGCCAAAGCGCCAGCCGCAAGAATCAGGCAGCGCCACGCATAGGCGCCCATTTTGGTCATGACGATCACCCGCGAAGCGTCAGTGCACTTCAAGCGCCAACGCGCACGACTTCTGGCTGCAGGCGTGAACCTCGCCGTCGACAAACACCATCAGCTCTCCTGGCTCCAGCGCGGTCCAGTCCTCATTGGTGGTGAGTGGTTCGGTCACGACAATAGCCTGGCGGTCCAGCGGGCCATTGAGCCCGGCCAGGTCAACCCGCATGTCTTCGTCTTTCAGATGGACTTCGCCAAACGGAAACTGGCGCACCAGGTAGACCAGCTTAGTGCTGGCGTGCGCCCACAGCGCCTGGCCGTTGGAGAGCAGAAAGTTGAAAGTGCCGTAGCGCGAAATCTGCGGCACCAGGTCGCGCAAGGTGAGCGTGAGCTCCTGCACGCTGGGCACGCCCACATGCGACTTGGCCAGCTCCTGCATCAGCCAGCAAAACGCCAGCTCGCTGTCGGTATTGCCGACCGGCTGAAAGTGGCCGTGCAAGGCCGGCTGGAAGTCCTTGAGGTCACCGTTGTGGGCAAACACCCAGTAGCGGCCCCACAGCTCGCGCACGAACGGGTGGCTGTTTTCAAGCGTGACGGCGCCGACTGTTGCCTTGCGCACGTGGGCGACGACGTTGTGGCTTTTGATTGGGAAGCTGCGCAGCATTTTGGCGATGGGCGACGTCGCAGCGCTTTCCTTGTCCACAAAACACCGCACGCCTTTGCCAGGGCTTGTGCCTTCGCTCTCGAAAAACGCCATGCCCCAACCATCGGCGTGGTGATCGGTATAGCCGCCGCGTTGGGAGAAACCGGTGAAGCTCAAAGTCAGACTGGCGGGCAGACGACTGTTCATTCCAAGCAGTTGGCACATGGTGGCGGTTGACTCCTGAGAGGGAAGAATCCGGCTGATCTGCAAATTGCTATATTAAAAATAGCAAACTATGTATATAATACGAGGGCTAGATCACTATTATATGCACTTTTTAGTCAAAATACCGGTTTTCCAGATCAATAATTAACCTGCAGGTTAATTTTCAGTGGAAAAACAACTAAACCGTTAATTTGTGCTGAAAACAGCCTGGCGCGCCAGACGAAGGGGTCACAAATCCGTCGTGCCCTGACTGGCCAGACGGCTGCAATTGGCGCAGATACAGGCCAGGTCACGGCGCGCCGGGTCTACCCGGGCGAGTAATTCGGCGCTGAAGCTCGCGTGGGTGCACCAGCACGGCGCCTGCACGCTGCCAGTCTGCGTTTCAAGCTCCATCGCGCAACGATTTTCCTGCCCACACAGGGGGCAACGGCTGGGGTCCAGTGATCCGCTTGCGCCCGGTTCACCCGCCGAGCCAGCCCCAGGCGTCATGCCGCCACACTGAGGCTTTCACGACCCAATTCAGTTGCAATTTCGCTGGTGATTTCATACGACCGCAGGCGCTGGGCGTGGTCAAAAATCTGCGACGTCAGCATCAGCTCATCAGCGCCCGTGCGCTCGATGAAGGCCAGGAGCGACGCGCGCACGGTGTCGGGTGAACCGATGGCGGCGCACGGCAACACGGTGTCCAGCAGGGCGCGTTCCTGCGGGCCGATGCGGCTCATGAAGCCTTCCACCGGCGGCGGCAGCTTTTTCGGCTGGCCGCTGCGCAGGTTGATGAATGCCTGCTGCATGGAGCTGGCCCTGAAATGCGCTTCGTCGTCGCTGTCAGCGGCAAAAACATTGAACCCCAGCATGACGTAAGGCTTGGCCAGCCGCGC
>JANMCB010000296.1:0-3752 GCA_031360805.1 Rhodoferax sp. | reverse complement strand
CAAGGCCCAGGCCCACATTGACGCCAAAAAAATCGCCGATGCGTCCCTCACCGGGTTTCGCCTGTTCCCGGACATGCTGCCGCTGACCAGCCAGGTGCAAATTGCCTGCGACACCGCCAAAGGCCTGGTGGCGCGCCTGGCAGGTGTTGACATTCCGGCGTTTGAAGACAACGAAAAGACGATTGCCGAGCTCAAGGCCCGCATTGCCAAAACCATTGCCTTCATCCAGACCATCACGCCAGCGCAGATCGACGGCACCGAGGACAAAGACATCGTCACCAAGCGCGGCGACAAAGAAACGCATTACAAAGGCATGCAGTTTTTGCTGGGCCACGCGGTTCCCAATGTGTACTTTCACGTGACGACGGCCTACAACATCCTGCGCCACAACGGCGTTGAAATTGGCAAGCGCGACTTCCTGGGCAACCCTTAAGGTATCGGACTGAACCCGCAAAAAGCCATGACCGGGTTTTGCCGCCAACCTGAGGCTGAATCCCTACTGAGCCGGCGCAGTGCCCTGTTGGGCGCGATGGGGCTACTTGTGTTGTCTGCGGCTCACGCCAAGACACCCAAAGCAGCTTTTGCAGCCAAAGCACCACGTGTCTGGCCCACCAACGCACTGGTACCCGGTGGCATTGCCCGCCTTGCACTAGGCCCGGCGCAGACACGCCCGCTGGCCTACGCGGGCGATGTGCCACTGCTGGTGCTGGGCGACCCTGCCGGGTGGACGGCGCTGGTTGGCATTGCGCTGGCAACGCCACCCGGGCCAGCCAGCATTTCAGTGCAGGTTGACGGCAGTGGCCAGCGGCAGCTCGATTACACCGTGGTACCCAAGAAGTATGCCGAACAGCGCCTGACGGTGGCACCCGGCACGGTGGACCTCTCCCCTGAGAACCAGGCCCGCTACGAGCGCGAACGCGCCCATCAGGCCACCGTGATGGCGACCTTTACGGACCTCACTGCCGATTTGTCGAACACGTCGTCATTGAGCATGCAGGTGCCGGTGCCTGGGCGGCGCTCAAGCTCGTTCGGGCTGCGCCGCGTGTTCAACGGGCAGGCACGCAACCCGCACAGCGGCATGGACATCGCCGCAGCCACCGGCACACCGATCCACGCGCCGCTGGCGGGCCGGGTGATTGACACCGGCGACTACTTCTTCAACGGCAACACGGTCTGGCTGGACCATGGCGCCGGCCTGCTCAGCCTGATGTGCCACTTGAGCGCCATCGACTGCAAACCGGGCGACCTGTTGAAAGCGGGCGATCTTCTTGGCGCCGTGGGTGCCACTGGCCGCGTTACCGGCCCGCACCTGCATTGGGGCGTGATGCTGAACCGCACCATGGTGGACCCGGCGCTGTTTCTGGCGGCCTGAAGCTCAGCCAAGGCGTATTGACCTGCAATTTCAGGTCGGCCGAAGCCGTGCACTTTACTATACTAATAGTAGCGAACTTACTATATTGTACGAGGGCTATAGGCCTATTTGATTGATATTTTTCGATTTTGAGCCGTTTTTAACCTCTAATAAACCCAATTTGGGTATATTGGCGTGTTTTTTTGACCGGTTGCATAGCCGTAGGACAAGACGAGTTTCAAAGCTTTGCGGTGCCCGTTGGCCCGTAAACTGAAACGTTGTCCAACTCCCTGATCACCTCGATGTCCAACGCGCAATGGTTCCTGCTGGTCGGCGCGTTGATGCTGCTGCGCGGCTTCAGCGCCACCGCCCTCAAAACCCTGCCCGTGACGGCCGCCATCATCTACCTGGCGGTGGGTCTGCTGGTGGGCCCAAGCGCGCTGAACGTGTTTCACTTCAACCCGCTTAAACAGTCCGCGCTGCTGGAGGTGCTGACCGAAGTGGCGGTGCTGATCTCGCTGTTTTCTGCGGGCATCAAGATGCCAGCGCCGTTCAGGCTGTCACGCTGGCGGGCGCCAATTCTGCTGGCCACCGTGTCGATGGCGCTCACGGTCGCGATGGTCGCCGGTTTTGCCTGGTGGGTGCTGGGGCTGCCGCTGGGTGCGGGCGTTTTGCTCGGCGCGATTGTGGCGCCCACCGACCCGGTGCTGGCAACCGATGTGCAAATTCGCCACCCGGGCGATCGCGACCAACTGCGGTTCACACTGACCTCTGAAGCCGGCATGAACGACGGCAGCGCCTTCCCGTTTGTGATGCTGGGCCTGGGGCTGCTGGGGCTGCACGACCTGGGTGAGATGGGCGTGCGCTGGTTGCTGGTTGACGTGCTGTGGGCCACGTTTGCGGCCGTCGCCATTGGTGTGGTGGCAGGCGTCACCCTGGCGCGCATGGTTTGGCACTTGCGCCGCGCGCCACACCAGCACGAGCTGATGGACGACTTTTTGGGCCTGGGCCTGATTGGCCTGGTCTATGGCTTGACGGTTGCCGTGAACGCCTGGGGCTTTCTGGCGGTGTTTTTCGCTGCCGTGGCGCTGCGCCAGACCGAATTGAAGCTGGCAAGCCAGGTGCTGCCCACCGCCGTGCTGGCCAAGGTGGTCACCGAAGAGCCACTGCCGCTGCCCACCGTGAGCGAAGGCTCTTTGGTGTTCAAGGAGCACCTGGAGCGGCTGTCTGAACTGATGCTGATCCTGCTGGTGGGTGGCAGCCTGTTCTTGAGTTCCTGGAGCTGGCAGGGCACGCTGTTTGCGTTGTTCCTGTTCCTGGTGGTCAGGCCCGTAAGCGCCCTCTTTGGCCTGCTGGGCAGTGGAACGCCCTGGCGCATCCGGGGCATGACCGCCTGGTTTGGTGTGCGCGGCATCGGCTCGCTCTACTACTTGATGTACGCCATTCAGCACGGTCTGAGCGAGCCCCTGGCGCTGCAAATGATCCAGCTCACGCTGCTGGTGGTGACCTTGTCGATCCTGATCCACGGCGTCAGCGTGAAACCGCTGATGGGCATCTTCTGGCGCGCGGGCAGGAAATGACGCTTTCGAATCAGCGTTTTGGCCAGAGCGGTGCCATCACGGCAAGGCCTGGCGGGTACACCGGCACGGGTATGCCATTGCGCCATTGCAGGATGACGGTCTCTGCGCCCACGCGGCGGCCTTTTTCGTCAAACTTCAAGCGCCCGCCTGGGTAGTATTTGGCGGCGCCGTCGCTGGTGTCCATCTTGCGCATGGCCTCGGCTACCTTGCGCCGGTCAGCGGAGCCGGCCGCCTCCATCGCCTCCTTGAAGATCCACATGTCGCCATAGGTGGACATGCTGTCTTGCGTCATCCACGGCTCGTTCATGCGTTTGCTGTACGACGTTGCCAGCGCCTCATGGCCTTTGCCGCCCCAATTGGCAATCACCACCATCACGCCTTCCAGCGATTCCTTGCTCATCACTTTCAACAGCTCCGGCGCACCCATATGGCCGCCATTGGTGACCACTGGCACGGCACCATTGCCGATGCGCATTTCACTCATTTTGTCCAGCAGCAGCTTGGTGTCGGGCACATTGGTGGAGAGCAAAAAGGCGACGTCAGGCCGGGTGTTGCGCAGCTTTTGCACACTCGAAGTGGCATCTGACATCGGTGGGGTGAACACCTCGTCGACGGTCAGCTTGAGTTTTTCCCTGTCAAAACCACCTTCCCGCATGGCCTTGGTAAAGCTCACGGGGGATGCCGTGTTGTCCATCACAATGCCCACGGTTTGCGGCGCCTTGCCATTGGCCTGGGTAGCCAGCTTCACCAGAATGGGCAATGCCGCAGCCGCCTGCGTGTTGGCGCTGGGCGAGGTCTGGAACACATACTTGAAGCCGCGC
>JANMCB010000225.1:0-5391 GCA_031360805.1 Rhodoferax sp. | reverse complement strand
GCATGTAGGTATAGATGCCAGCGCTGAGTTTTTTAATCATGCCGGCGCGCATCATCAGCTTGTGGCTGACGACTTCGGCATCGGACGGGGCTTCCTTCTGGGTGGAAATAAAGAATTGGGAGGCTTTCATGGGTTCTTTTTTGTGACTGGGCTTTTGTGAAACGATCGCGAAACGATGGCAAAACTATCGGGAAACTATCGGGAAACTAGGCCGAAGTTGTGACGCATCGGGAGGAAAAAGTAGCAGAAAAATCAGCGTGGATTACAGTGGCAATGGCCGCAGTTCCTTGCCGCACAGCGCGCTGTGTGCATAATGGCCTCAGTTTAAAAAATTGGGGTTTGATTATGCTTGACCGGGACGGCTTTCGGCCCAACGTCGGCATCGTCCTGCTCAACCAGAAAAATCAGGTGTTCTGGGGCAAACGCATTCGTACCCACTCGTGGCAGTTTCCGCAGGGTGGCATTGACCGGGGTGAAACCCCGGAGCAAGCCATGTTTAGGGAGCTTCATGAAGAGGTGGGGCTCCAGCCGGAGCATGTTTGCATCGTTGCCCGCACCAGAGACTGGTTGCGCTACGAGGTGCCGGACCGCTTCATCCGACGTGACGCGCGTGGCCATTACAAGGGCCAGAAACAAATTTGGTATTTACTCCAGCTTACCGGGCACGACTGGGATTTGAACCTGCGCGCCACTGATCACCCCGAGTTTGACGCTTGGCGCTGGAACGACTATTGGGTGCCGCTGGATGCCGTGGTGGAATTCAAGCGTGGTGTCTACGAAATGGCGTTGACGGAGCTGTCGCGCTATTTGCCGCGCTTTGACGTGCGTACGCGCTACCTGCGCCAGGGTGCCCGCCTGCGTGACCACGATCACGATTCAGCCCATGACCTGTTAATCAGCGCGGCGTTCGAATTGCCACCCGGCGCCACCTATGAGCCAGATCCCGGCAACCAGAGCCTACCGAATATTCCGCCCAGCACCCATGCCAACTGAACCTGTGCACAGGCCTTTCGTGGGTAAACCTTTCAGATGGATAGTGCTGGCAGCAGCTTTCTGGGCCTCAGCTGCAATGGCGCAGACGGTTGAAAGAAACCCTGACTGGAAAGAGGCCGATGTACCCCCACCTCCGGCGTTCAGCAAAGACCGCCTGATTCCGGTCGAGATGCCGGCATTCGTCACACTCAAATTTGGGGTCGACCCAGCCACCTTGACGGTGACCAGCGATGGCGTTGTGCGCTACGTTATGGTGGCGGCCAATGCCAGCGGCGCCAGCAATGCGATGTATGAGGGGATTCGCTGCAGCACGGGTGAATTCAAAACCTATGCGCGCTTCAGCGCGGCTGGTCAGTGGGCCGTGGTGAATGACCCGCAGTGGCGTCCTTTGCGCGACAACAATGTCTCCAAGCACGCGCTCGCGCTTGCCCGACAGGGCGCCTGTGAAGGGCGTTCGGCCGCAGCCAGCAACCCGGCGCAAATCATTGCTGCGTTGAAAAATGCCGGCAAAGACAGCAGCCCATAACCGCCCTGCGCAACCAGTTGACGTTGATGTCAACAGGCAAACTCAGGTCATGGGCTCAGTATCAAATTGTCCCGGTGGAGCATTTCCGGTTCTGCCGCGTAGCCTAAGAGCGCCTCGATTTCACTCGACGGTTTTCGGCAAATCAGTCGCGCCTCTGAGCTGGCGTAATTGGCCAGGCCGCGGCCAATTTCCATGCCTTCGGGGTCGCGCACCGCGATCACGTCGCCACGGGAAAAATCACCTTCGACCGTGGTCATTCCGATGGGTAGCAGGCTTTTGCCTTCCAGCCTGAGTTTGCTGGCGGCGCCCGCATCGATCGTGATCGCGCCCCGCAACTGCAGGTGATCTGCAATCCACTGTTTTCTGGCCTGCTTCTTTTGGGTTTGGGCCACCAGAAGGGTGCCAATGGGTTCGCCGTTGACCAGACGCAGCAACGCGTCCGGCTCCCGACCCCAGGCAATGACAGTCGACGCCCCCGACCCTGCAGCGCGCTTGGCAGCCAGTATTTTGGTAATCATGCCACCTCGCCCCAGGCTTGAACCCGCGCCACCTGCCATCACTTCAAGGCTGGGGTCGCCAGCTTTGCCTTCATGCACAAAGGTGGCACTTGGGTCCCGGCGAGGGTCCGCTGTGTAGAGTCCTTTTTGATCGGTCAGGATAATCAGGGCATCGGCCTCCACCAGATTGGCTACCAACGCGCCCAGCGTATCGTTGTCGCCAAACTTGATTTCGTCGTTCACCACGGTGTCGTTTTCATTGATCACGGGCACCACACCGAGCTTGAGCAGCGTGAGCAGGGTCGAGCGCGCGTTGAGGTAACGTTCGCGGTCGGCCAGATCAGCATGGGTCAAAAGCACCTGAGCGCTGCCCAACCCGTGCTCGCGCAGCTTGGTTTCGTACATTTGGGCCAACCCCATCTGCCCCACCGCAGCGGCAGCCTGCAATTCGTTGATGGCTTTGGGACGCGTACTCCAGCCCAGCCGCTTCATGCCTTCTGCAATCGCGCCGCTGGAGACCATGATGACTTCCAGGCGGGGATGCCCGGCCGGCCCCTTGACCAAAACCGACATTTGGCGGCACCACTCGCCAATGGCCAGCTCGTCCAGGCCGCGCCCTTCATTGGTGACCAGGCTGGAGCCGACTTTGACCACAATACGTCGTGCGCGATGCAACAGGCTGGAGCCGGAATTCTTGTTCATTTCGGTCAGAGAATAACGTCAAACTTAAAGATGATGCTGCACCAAACCGAGTGCCAGGCTTCTACTGAAAATTCAGGATTCGGCGTCGCTGGCAAATCGCGGGTCAATTTCGACGGGTGCCTGTTCAGCCACCTGCTGCGCCTTGATGTGCTTGTAGATGGTCTTGATCAATGCCTCGCAGCCTTCCCGCGTCAGGGCTGAAATTTCAAACACGGGTCCTTTGAACTTGAAGCGTTTGACGAAGTCCTTGACGAGGGCAGCGCGTTCATCGACTGGCACCATATCAAGTTTGTTCAGCACCAACCAGCGCGGTTTGGCATGCAGCTCGGCGTCATATTTTTTGAGTTCGTTGACGATCGCTTTGGCCTGCGCCACCACATCGACGGTGTCGTCAAAAGGCGCCATGTCAACCACGTGCAGCAACAGGCGGGTGCGCTGCAAATGGCGTAAAAACAGGTGTCCGAGACCAGCTCCTTCCGATGCGCCTTCGATCAATCCGGGAAGGTCGGCCACCACAAAGCTTTGCTCGGGTCCGACCCGCACAACGCCCAGGTTGGGGTGCAGGGTAGTAAACGGATAGTCCGCGATGCGCGGTCGTGCATTGGAAATCGCCGTGATCAAGGTGGACTTGCCTGCGTTGGGCATGCCCAAGAGCCCGACATCTGCCAACACCTTGAGTTCCAACTTCAAACTCTTTTTCTCGCCGGGCCAGCCCGGTGTTTTCTGGCGCGGGGCGCGATTGATCGCACTTTTGAAACGCAA
Source organism: Rhodoferax sp. (assembly GCA_031360805.1). Classification (GTDB taxonomy): domain Bacteria; phylum Pseudomonadota; class Gammaproteobacteria; order Burkholderiales; family Burkholderiaceae_C; genus JANYCG01. Next base: position 1,911 of record JANMCB010000225.1, on the reverse strand, counting down.
ATTGCCAAAACCACCGTCTCCACCCTTTGCAATTGTGATGACTTCGCCAAGCGTGAGCAATTCATAAAGAACCTCACCGGTTTCGGCATCGGTAATGATGGTCCCAACTGGCATTTTTAAAGTGATGTCGCTGCCCGCAGCGCCAAACATGTCGGAGCCCATGCCGTGCTCGCCCCGCTTTGCATCGTGCCTGCGGGAAAAACGAAAGTCCACCAAGGTGTTCAAATTGACGTCGGCAACCGCAAACACATGGCCGCCACGCCCGCCGTCACCTCCGTTTGGACCGCCAAACTCCTTGTACTTTTCGTGACGAAACGAGACGCAGCCCGCCCCGCCATCTCCAGCCGAGATGTCGATAAAAGCTTCGTCTACAAATTTCATGATTCAGGCCCCAAATAAAAAACCCCGCGCAAGGCGCAGGGCTTTGAATGAGCGCTACGGCAGTTTAAGCCGAAGTAACGCTCACTGTATGCTTGTTCAGCGCGCCTTTGATGGCAAACGACACATGACCGTCAGCCAGGGCAAACAGGGTATGGTCCTTGCCAATACCAACATTCACACCCGGGTGAAACTTGGTGCCGCGCTGGCGCACAATGATCGCACCTGCGCTGATCAATTCACCACCGTAGGCTTTCACACCCAGCATTTTGGGCTTCGAGTCGCGCCCATTTCGCGTAGAGCCGCCGCCTTTTTTCTGTGCCATGACCCTTGTCCTTTAAGCAGCAATCGCACCGATGAGCAATTCGGTGAACTGCTGGCGATGGCCTTGACGTTTTTGATAGTGCTTGCGACGGCGCATCTTGAAGATGCCGACCTTGTCGTGTTTGCCATGTGCCAAAACTGTGACACTGACCGTTGCGCCGGACACCAAGGGCGTGCCGATCTTGATGTCAGCGCCGTTTCCGACGGCCAACACCTGATCAAACACAATCTCTTGGCCTACGTCCGCAGCAATCTGTTCTACTTTAATTTTTTCGCCGGCTGCAACCCGATATTGCTTGCCGCCGGTTTTTATGACCGCGTACATGTTGACCTCTTGAATTTAGGCTCTGGAACGAATTTTCGCAGAGCCCACGAGTATAACATGGTTGCGCCAGATTTCCTCTGTGCCCGCGTTTTGCGGTTTGGCACGTAGTCCCCGGCAATGGATGGTGGCCACAGGCTTTCTATAATCCCGGGGAACATGCCCGCTTCGACATTGCTCCCCACCGACCCATCCTGTCCCGCAGTCAACCCGCTGTCGATTATCGCGGATGACATGCAGGAGGTGGACAGGGTGATTGCACGCAAGCTGGCGTCCAGTGTGCCCCTGGTTGGCGAGGTTTCGCATTACATCATTGCGGCCGGTGGAAAGCGCCTTCGCCCTGCCCTTCTGTTGCTTAGCTGCGGCGCACTGGGTTGCTCGAATGCACAGCGCTTCAATCTGGCGGCCGTGGTGGAATTCATACACACCGCCACACTGTTACACGACGATGTGGTTGATGAGTCGGTCCTGCGAAGGGGCAACCCGACTGCCAACGAGGCGTTTGGCAACCCCGCCAGCGTGCTTGTCGGTGATTTTCTATATTCCCGCGCCTTTCAGATGATGGTTGAGGCGAAGGACATGCGAATTATGCAGGTGTTGGCCGACGCCACCAACGTCATTGCAGAAGGCGAGGTAATGCAGCTCATGAACATGCACAACGCTGCCCTTGACGAGGCCAGCTACATCGCAGTGATCCGCTCCAAAACGGCCAAGCTGTTCGAGGCCAGTGCCCACGTAGGCGCCATGCTGGCGGGGGCCGGTTCTTCGATGGAGATGGCTTGCGCTGAGTTCGGGCAGGCATTGGGCACCGCTTTTCAGGTGATTGACGATGTGCTGGACTATGACGGTGAACCGTCAATCATGGGCAAGAGCCTGGGCGACGACCT
>JANMCB010000207.1:0-4630 GCA_031360805.1 Rhodoferax sp. | reverse complement strand
AAAGAAATCGTCATCCCGATTCGCAAATGGCTGCAGGCCGACTTCCCCGACATTCGCCATTTCGCCCACATGCCCAAGGGTGGGCACTTCGCAGCGTTTGAGCAGCCACAGGCCTTTGTGGACGACCTCAGGACTTACTTTCGGTTGTTGCGATAGACCGCGTCTGTCGGTTTAGCCGTAGCGATTTGTAAATTCAATCGGATGGAAGCTGTGGACAGAGAAAAGAACTTGTAAGTTCTCTGTAATGGGCGTAACTTCAGTTCCCCTACAACCCATTCAGGAGATGCGTCATGACTTTCAAAAGCAGGATATATCGTTCCGCGACGGTGGCGGCGTGCTGGTTGGCCAGCAGCGCGGCCATTGGTGGGACCGACTGGCCCTTTGCCGGCAAAGACTTGAACAATTCGCGCTATCAGAACGACGAAGAGAAAATCAGCGTCAATTCGGTCGCTGGCCTGAAGCTCAAATGGGTCGCTACCACCGCCGGTGACGTGACCGCCAATCCGGCGGTCGAAGGCAATTACCTGTACTTCCCTGACTCGGCCGGTTTTCTCTACAAACTGAACAAGAAGACGGGTGCCGTCGTCTGGAAAAAACCGGTGTCAGATTACACCGGCATCGCGGGGGATTTCGCCCGTGCGACGCCGGCGATATCTGGCAATGCGTTGATCCTGGGCAACCAGAGCGGCAAGTTTCTGCAAGCCTTTGGTCAGCCCGCGCCGCAGCCAGCGCGGGTTTTTGCCGTCGACAAAAACACCGGTGCAGCGTTGTGGGCCACCGAGGTTGATTCAACGGTCATGTCCTTCGTGACCCACTCGGCAATTGTCGCCAAAGGCGTTGCGCTGGTGGGTGTTGCGTCGAACGAGGAACTGGTGGCGGGCTTCGTTCCGAAGTCGTTTTGGCAATGGAACTTTCGTGGCAGCGTGGTTGCGCTGGACGTGAACACGGGGGCCATCAAATGGAAGACTTACACCGTGCCGCAAGGCTACTATGGGGGCGCCGTTTGGGGTAGCACGGGAGCGGTTGACCTGGACAGCAACACGGCGTACATGGCCACGGGCAACAACTATTGGGTACCCGAAGCGGTGCAAAACTGCATCAATGCGGGCGGCAGCCCGTCGGCTTGCATGAGTGCGGACAACCACTTCGATTCCATCATCGCCCTTGACTTGACCACGGGCGCGATCAAGTGGGGCGCACGGGGCCTGCCGTATGACGCCTGGAATGTGGGCTGTGGCCTCAACGTGCCCGGGCTGGTCATTCCCCCCAACGACAACTGCCCCAACCCGAAAGGTCCCGACTGGGACTTCTCGCAGGGTCCCATGCTGTTCAGCGGTTCCGGTAATGACTCGGATGACGACAATGACCGGGACAAGGTGCGCGGCAAAGGCAGCAAAGGTGGGCAACTCGTGGGTGCCGGTCAAAAGAGCGGCAAATTTTGGGCCTTCAACGCCAAGACTGGCAGTTTGGCATGGGTGACGCAGGTTGCGCCCGGCGGATTGACCGGTGGCCTGCAATGGGGTTCCGCCACTGACGACAAGCGCATCTACGTGGCGGTCGCCAACAGCGGGCTCACCGGTGGCGGCGTCACGCCGGAAGTCTGGCATTTGAAAGATGGCACCAGCACCACGGCAGGCGGGTGGGCGGCGCTGAATCCAAAATCGGGCGCCGTGATTTGGGAGACCAAAGACCCCATGGGAAGTCGTGCCGAGGCCGCCGTCAGCGTTGCCAACAACGTGGTGTTCGGGTGCAACCTGGAGCCAGGGGTCGGAAGAATGTATGCGCTGAATGCCAAAACCGGCGCGCCACTGTGGTCCTATGCCGGGGCTGGCGCGTGCAATGCGGGGCCCTCCATCGTGGATGGAATGGTATTCTGGGGTAGCGGTACATTTGGCTTTGCGCCGGGCCCGAGACTGATTTACGCCTTTGGTCTTTAGCACTGGAGCTTGCCGGCTAGTGCCCTGTCACTTTAGGTTGCAGGTCGATTTTGATGCCCATCAAGTTTTGTTTGCGGGTTGGTTTGGTGTTGCTGCTGCTGTTCAATCCGGCCAGCGCAGCTGTGGGCCCGACCACCCGCGCCCAGGCGATCCGGGCACTCAATCAGCCAGTGGCGGAAGTTCGCTTTTCGGGCGTTGTGCGCCTGGCGGATATTGGCACCATGGCGGATGCCGACCTGATCGCCGCTCGCCTGCACGATGACAATCGGCAGGTGCGCGAGGTGGCTGCCGCGGCGATGTGGCAAATCTGGAGCCGCTCGGGCGACAAGGCAACGGACGCCCGCTACCAGCGCGGCATCAAGCTGATGCAAGCGCGCCGGCTGGACGAAGCGGTGGTGGTGTTTTCAGACATCATCAAAAAGCAGCCTGCATTTGCCGAAGCCTGGAACAAACGCGCCACGTTGTACTTCATGCAGGGTCAATTTGATTTGTCGCTGAAGGACTGCGATGAAGTGATGAAGCGCAACCGCCATCACTTCGGTGCGTTGTCGGGCTATGGACAGATTTACATCCAAAAGGGCGACTACCGGCGGGCCATCCAATACCTGGACCGCGCATTGAAGGTCAACCCGAACCAGGCCGGCACGGCCGACACGATTGAAGTGCTGGAGGAAAAACTGCAGGAGCGCCAGCGCAAAACGATTTGACCAGCTGCGCCTGCAGCGACCCGGCCCGCGCCGTGGCTAACGCGAACGCGCCAGCACCAGCGCGCGCTCAAAATAGCTGAGGTCGAGAAACTTGTCCTGCGCTGGCGGCACACCACCCCACATGCCTTCCATTTCGGCCCGAATCGCCAGCACCGCAGCGAACCCTTCGCGGCTCAAGCGGGCATCGGCGGCCAGGCCAGAACCCGGTGTGGTCAAGGCCAGGTAGGAGCCCTCGGCCACGGCAGGCGTGAGCTTGAAGGCACTGACCAGCAATGCGACCATTTCAGTGCGGTTGGCCGGGTTCATGACATGGCGCTGGCCTTCAATCATCGCCGCCAGGTAGCGCACCAGCACGTCCGCATTGGCAGCGGCCCAAGCGCGCATCACGAACGCGCCTGTTGCCTGATACGGCCCCAACAGGCTGAACTGGCTGCCCAGGCTCTTCAGGCCCTTCGCCCGCACCGTCAGAGAGAACGGCGGATTGACCATGCCGGCTGCGAGTTGCGGGTCGGCCACCATGGCGGCCGAGCGGGATGCCGTGCCACCGGCCAGCTTCAGGCCGTAATCCCGGGTTTCGATGAGGCCGTTGTTCTTCAGGATTTTTTTGGCCGCCAGGGCATAGGCGGTATTGGGCGCATCGACGGCAAGCAGTTTGCCACGCACATCGGCTATCGAGGCGATCTCCGCGCGCACCATGAACTCGTTCATGCCGGCGTCGCCCCCGCTGACGATAACCACATCGTGGCGGGCGACCTCAATCATGGCAACAGCGTTATCCACTGCCGCCAAGGCAATGTCAAACTTGCCGGCAGCCAGCCCGGCACGCTGCTCGTCCGAATTCGGCGTGTACTGAATTTCAACTTTCAGGTTGCGCTGTGAAAAGTAGCCGTTGGCCATGGCTGCAAGCAGGGGCAGATTGCTTGATGTGTTGAATACGTTGACTCGCAGCAGCGTTGGCGCGTCGCCTTCTGCGGCTGCCCTCACGGCAGGCGCCGTGCCCATGGCGGCGCCTGCCACCGCAAAACTACCTTGCTGCATGAAATTTCTCCGGGTGATGTGAAAGGAACTCACGGGTTGATTCTCCAATGAATGTATTGAAAATATTGAATGGGTGAACAGGCAAAAAATGGTCAGGATTGGCGGGTAATGCCTAGTCGGTGGCCATTGCGGCGCGTTCAATCTGCGCTGGTGTGAACGGCATGTCCCGCACACGAACACCCAGCCCATCTGCCAGTGCATTGGCAATAGCCGCTGCTACCGGGCCATGGGTGGCCTCGCCCGCGCCAACCGACTTTTGATCCGGTCGGTCAATGATATGAACCTCAACCGCCGGCACTTCACTGAATTTCAGGATGGGGTACTGGTCCCAGGTGGTGCTCAGAATACGGGTGCGGTCAAACTGCACGGCTTCTTTCAAAACCCAACTGACAGTCTGAATCGCGCCGCCTTCAATCTGGTTCAGCACACCATCCGGATTGATGACCAGCCCCACGTCCACGGCAATCCAGAGCCGGGTTGCCCGCAGCTCGTGGCCACTGGCGTCAACCGCTGCCACCACGGCGCAATAGGCGCCCGTATTTTTGTAGCGGGCAAATGCAAGCCCAAGCCCTTGGCCGGTCTTCTGCCGATCCGGGTTCGTGCGACTCGACCACCCGGCCATAGTTGCGACTTGCTCCAGCACCGAGCGTGCACGCGGGTCGCTCAAATGGCGAAGGCGAAACTCAAGCGGGTCCGCCTTTTGCGCCAATGCGATTTCATCCAGAAACGACTCCAGCGCAAACACGTTGCAATGGGCGCCCAGTGAGCGCAGGGCCGATGTGCGAATCGGCATGGTCAGGACTCGGTGGCTTACGGCCCGCCATTTCTCAAAATCGTACAGTGGCACCGCATTGCGTTCTGCACCGCCGCCGGCTGCCAGCGGCGCATTGATGGCAACCTGGTTGGGATGCGGCTTGGCCAGCGTTGTGGCGGCCAGCAGCACGGGAA
>JANMCB010000201.1:0-34179 GCA_031360805.1 Rhodoferax sp. | reverse complement strand
CACCCATGTTGGCGAAGGCGACGATGCGCGCGCGGGGCTTCCAGCCCTGTTTGGCGGCGTATTTGGGCGAGGCCAGCAATAGTGCGGCCGAACCATCGACCACGCCGGATGAGTTGCCCGCGTGGTGCACAAAATTGATGTCCAGACCCGGGTGTTCCTGCAAAATCAGGCTGCGGTAAGTATTGCCCTTCTCGTCCACCACCACATCCGCCAGCTTGGTGAAGGAGGGTTTGAGGTCTGCCAGGCCTTGCGCGGTGGTTTGCGGGCGCGGGAATTCTTCATGGTCCAGCGCCAGGCTGCCATCGGCCTTGTAGACCGGAATCAGGCTTTTATTGAAGTGGCCATTTTTAATGGCGTGGTCGGCGCGTCGCTGGCTCTCCAGCGCGGCTGCGTCCAGATCGGCCCGGCTGATGCCATCCAGGGTGGCAATCGCATCGGCGCAGACGCCCTGGTTCGACTGTGGGTGCGAGGCGCGCAGGCGCAGATTGCCTGCGTCCATCATCATCGGGCCCTCTTCGGCGCTGCGCCGGCCGGGCATGGACATCATCTCGGTGCCGCCAGCAATCATCAAATCTTCCATGCCCGACATGAGCGACGCCGCCGCCAGGTTGACCGAGGTGATGCCCGAGCCGCAAAAGCGGTCCAGCGTGACGCCGCTGCTGCGCACGTTGTAGCCCGCGTCCAGCGCAGACATGCGGCCCAAATCACAAGCCTGTGCACCGCGCTGTGAACTGGTGCCCCAGATGATGTCGTCCACTTCGGCGGTATTGATGTGGTTGCGCTCCTGAAGGGCTTTGAGCACCGCAGCGCCCAGGTGCTGCGGGTGCATGTCTGCCAGCGCACCTTTGCCGGCCTTGCCAATGCCGCGTGGCGTGCGGACTGCGTCGATGATGAGGGCGTCAAGCATGTGGAACTCCTTGGAAGTCGGTTGAGCGGGTTGCCTGCGGTTGAGTTTAATTCTGTACCGGATTCCGGTTTGAAGTGTGTCCCAAACGGGTCAGCGCAAGTTGTATGTCGGTGCGATTGCATGCCAAAGTTCAGGGCCAGACCCATAATTGCTCTTAAATCAAGAGGAGACTCTTCAATGCATCCGTTTCACCATGCAGGTTCCACGCCTGACAAGGCCGCCTATGTCATGGCCGACAGCGGCGAGGTCGTCACTTACCGCCAGCTTGAAGACCGCTCGAACCAGGTGGCGCACCTGCTTCGCTCACTCGGGCTGGTGGCGGGCGACCATATGGCGATCATTCTGGAAAACCACCCCCGTTTCTTTGAAATCTGCTGGGGGGCCCAACGCGCTGGCATCATCTACACCGCAGTGAGCACGCGCCTGACCGTGGCTGAGGCGGCCTATATCGCTGCGGATTGCGCGGCCAAGGTGCTGGTCACGTCACACAGCATGGCCTCGCTGGCAAAGGCGCTATTGACAGCTCCTTCCGGTGTTTCCACGCACCTGATGATTGACGGATGCATTGAGGGCTACCTTCCGTACGAAGCCACGGTAGCAGCCTGCCCAACCCACCGAATTGCAGACGAAACCGCCGGCGGTGACATGCTTTATTCGTCTGGCACCACCGGCCGGCCCAAGGGTGTGTTTGTGCCGCCGGAGAGCCCGCAGATTGATGCCAGCACATCGCTGATCGAGATTTGCCGCAACGTCTACCGCATCAATGGCGACACTATTTACCTCTCGCCCGCGCCGCTGTACCACGCGGCGCCACTGCGTTTCAACATGGTGTCGATGCGCCTGGGTGCAACCTGCATTGTGATGTCGCACTTCGACCCGGAGGACTTTCTGCGTCTGGTCGAAAAGTACAAGGTCACGCACACGCAACTGGTGCCGACCATGTTCGTGCGCATGCTCAAGCTGCCCCCTGAAGCCCGCGCGGCGCATGACGTGTCGAGCCTGCAATTTGCCATCCATGCGGCTGCGCCCTGCCCGATCCCGATCAAGGAACAGATGATCGCCTGGTGGGGACCTGTCATTTGGGAGTATTACGCCGGCACCGAAGGAAACGGCATGACCCTGGTGCACTCCGCCGACTGGCTGACGCACAAAGGCACTGTCGGCAAAGCTGTGGTCGGCAAATTGAAGATCTGCGACGAGCAGGGCAACGAAGTGCCAACTGGCTCGCCGGGCACGATCCATTTCGCCGAGGGCAAGGCCTTTGAATACCACAATGACGCGCAAAAAACCGCCGAATCCCGCAACTCACACGGCTGAACAACGCTGGGCGACATCGGCTATGTTGATGCGGAAGGTTTTTTGTACCTGACCGACCGCAAAGCACACATGATCATTTCGGGGGGCATCAACATCTATCCGCAAGAGGCTGAAAATCTTCTGGTCACCCACCCCAAGGTAATGGACGTTGCGGTGATTGGTGTCCCCAACGAAGACTTTGGCGAAGAAGTAAAGGCCGTGGTGCAACCGCGCAACATGGCCGATGCCGGACCCGAACTGGCGGCCGAACTGATTGCCTTTTGCCGCGAAAACCTGTCGCATGTGAAGTGCCCCAGGTCAATCGACTTTGAAGCCGAGCTGCCTCGCCATCCGACTGGCAAGCTGTACAAGCGAATTTTGCGGGACCGCTATTGGACTGGACACGCCAGCCGACTGGTTTGAAAAATCGCCTGCCACCGCACAAAAAAAACAGGGCAAGTCTTTGCAGACTCGCCCTGTAACCTTGCCCTACCCTGGATCCTGAACGTCTCAAATTGGCGCCGGTAGCATCACGAACTGGTGCTTTGCTCGCCTTGGGTATTCGCCTTGGCACCGACATGGAACCAATGTAGCCGAACCGCCGCGCAAGTCAACGCTTGGCGCTGCGTAATAAGTCTCAGTTTTGCGGGTTTATTGAAGCTCGAGGTCCAGGCTTAACGTTCTGACCTGGGCCAGCAGACCCGCGTCCTGGTAAGGCTTGGTCAGGTACACATTGACGCCTGAGCGCATGCCTTCATCGCGGTGTTTGGCGCTGGTCCGCGAGGTGATCATGATCACCGGTATGTCTGCCCACTGCGGAATTTCACGCATGCGCCGAGTCAACTCCAGACCATTCAAATTGGGCATTTCAAGGTCGGTGATGACCAGCGCCGGTGTCTTGGCCCGAAGCCGGTCCAGCGCATCGTAACCATCGGCCGCGGTGGCAACTTCATAACCCGCGTCTTCCAGCAACTGTTGCATGGAGCGCCGCACGGACCAGGCATCGTCAACCACGAGAATGTGAGTGCGCTCAATTTGAAGGCGCCTGCGCAAAGCGGCGGTATTGCCCATCCGGCGCGGTGCACTGGCTGCACGTTGCAGGTCAGTGACGCCCATCAGGAACAGCGGGCGCCCGTCGGCCCTCAATGCAGCACCAATCACGCCTTGCACGCGCCGCGTTAACCGGCCGACCTCTTGCAAAATGAGTTCACGCGATTCATGCACGGCGTCCACCAGCAGTGCAATCATGCCCGTGCTGCCCTTGGCCAGCACCACGATCCACTTCGATGCGCGCTCCAGGGTTTCCTCAGTGGTGTATTCCTCGACTTCAAGCCATTGCGCCAGCGGATAAGCCGGGTACACCACGTCGTCATAGTTGATCTTGATGCCGGCAGTGTCTGCGTGAAACTCCGCCAATCCAGCCGCGACGATGCTGTGCACCTGCTCCAGCGGCAATGCCACTGACTCGCCTGCACATTCGACCACCAGTGCATGCGCGACACCGCTTGACACAGGCACATGAACCGTGAAAAAGCTGCCCAAGCCGTCGGCACTGTCAATGTCCAACCGGCCTTTCAAGGCGGTGATCCGGTCATTGACGATGTCCATGCCAACGCCTCGGCCAGAAGTTTCTGTCACCTTGTCCCGCGTGGTGAAACCCGGATGCAGAATCAGGCGTGCCAGTTCCGCTTCGGTCATCGCGCCAACCGCGTCGATCAACCCATAACTGACCGCCTTGGCTTCAATGGCAACCAGGTCAAGCCCCCGACCGTCATCGCTGACACGCAAAACGACCTCGTCACCGACACGCTGAAATTCAAGCTGCACAGTGCCTTGCTCAGGCTTGCCAGCATAGACCCGATCTTGCGGGGACTCTATGCCGTGATCAACCGCGTTGCGCAGCAGGTGCAGCAAAGGCTCGGCCAGGCGCGCCAGCACGTCGGCGTCGATCACCACATCGTCGCCGCTGATTTGCAGGGCAACTTTTCGTCCGGTCGCAATGGCTGTCTGGGCGACCGTGCGCTTGAGACGGGGAACAATGGTTTTGACGGCAACCATCCGGGCGGCCAGCAACTCCCTGTGCTGATCGACCAAGGCGTAACTCTCATCCCGAAGAATGGCGGTTGACTTTGTGATCGATTCGCGCGCCTGCTGCACCATGGCCGTACTGTCGCGGGCGGTCTCACCAATAAAGCGGGACAACCCATGCAGCGCGTCGTAGCGGTCAAGCTCCAGCGGGTCAAAGTTGGCATGTTCCGCCTGGGCTTCACGCAATTGAACCACCTGGCTGTTCACCATCAAGTCAAGCTCGCGCAACCGGGTTGCCATGAGCTGGTTGTTGCGTTCCAGGGCAAGCAGCCAATTGTCGGCGTCGGCCAGCAAATTGGACAACCGCTCGGTGTGAATAATGGATTGCCCGGCGCGGCGCAGCAACCGGCTCAGTTGGGTCACGCCGACCCGCATCACCGTCCCGTCGCCTGCCTTGGGCGCGGCGCCTTCCTCTTTCGATTGGCCGGTTGCGCCGACACGCGCCACTGGCATCGCCGCATCGTCATTCAACACGTCATTCGGTTCGTCGTTCTCCTGTGCAAGCGGCGATGCCATTTCAGCCAAACGCTCGGGCCTTGACTGCGGCCGATTGCCGGTGCGAATTTGCGCTACCCAATCCAAAAGGTTCTGAAGGACCTCAACGGCGTTGTCCGGGGCAGCTTCATCGCCCTGCAGGTGGCCGACCATTTGTTCGAGGCAATGAACTGCCTGCATCACATCCTGCGGCATACCGGCAGGGGCTGGCTCTGCGCTTCGAATCCCAGCCAGTGCAAATTCCAGAATGTCCTCGAGCCGATGCGCCAATCGCCCAATACCAGGCAAGCCAATGATGTTGCCGCTGCCCTTGAAGGTATGTGCACTGCGAAGCGCCTCAACCATGTCGTCGTCGCTGCATTGCCCATCGCCCCACTGCGCGACTGCAGCTTCCAGCTGCGCCAACTGATGGGGCGCATCTGCCAGCAGTGCGTGCAGAAGTTCCGGATCGACATCATCAGTGTTCAGGCTGACATCGTCTTGCGTCGCCGACAGCAGCAACTCTGCGTCACCGTCGGCCCCTTCGCCCATGGTCTCTGGCGCCGCCAGCAAAAGGCTGGCAAGCTCGAGCACCTGTTCCGCCTCAAATGGCACCGGACACAAAGACAGGTAGGTGGCCATGTGCTCAACGATGAGCGGATGAGCTGGATTCTCAAGGTAAGCTACCGCTTCATCAACCCACTGGCCAAGCCAGATGATGCCGACTGCAAGGTCAGCGGCAGCATCCTCCAGCTCAAGGTCGGCGTCCTGGGTCGGGGGTGGGGTTTGCTCCGAGCGCGCCAGCAAGCTGTCTGTGAAATGGCTGACCAGTATCAAATACCCTGCCAGCCCATGCATGCCGACGGTTTGAACCGCCTGCGCAAAACGCGCAAGCAGCGAGATCATGTCGATCACGCCTGGCGGTGGATTTGCAGGCGTCATTTCCCATTGCGCGAGAGTTTCCTTGGCGGTTGGCACGTCCTGCGCGAACTCGGCGCGCAGAAGCTCAATCATCTCGTTGCTCATTGCAGCGGTAACTGGGTTCGGTCGAATGTTGCAATCACATGCGCAGGCCGCGTCAAGCCGCCCGTACCTTGAACTGCGCCACAGATTCATTCAGGCGTTGCGCAAATTTCACCAGCGTCTCAGTCGCGTTGGCCTGCAGGGTAATCGCCGAACTGGTCTGAGCCGTACCGTCATTCATGCCCTGCACGTTATGCTGCAGTGTTTGCGACATTTCCTGTTGCTGCTCCGAGAAAGCCGCAATTTGACGCACCAGACCCACCAGCTCATTGGTCGCATTCTGGGTTTGCGTCATCTCGTGCCCTGCGCGGCGCGCGAGTTCGGTCTGCGAGACCACGTCAGAAATCAGCCGGTTCATGGTGATCAGGGTTTCATTGGTTTCAGCCTGAATGTTGCTCACCAGCTTGGCAATCTCGCCAGTCGCCTGGCGTGAACTGTCTGACAGGCGTTGCACCTCCTGCGCCACCACCGCGAAGCCGCGACCGGCTTCACCCGCAGTCGCCGCCTGCATCGATGCGTTCAGCGACAGCACGTGGGTACGCTCGGAAATCGTATTGACCAAAGCCACGGCTGAAGAGATCTCCTGCGACCTTTCGCCCAGGCGCTTGAATCGCTTTTCAGTCTCAGAAATGACTTCGCGCAAAGAATTCATACCGCGCATGGAGCCTTCCACGGCAATCTGCGCAGCCTTGGTCGCTTCGGAGGTTCGTGCCGCCACGACACCCGACGCACTCGAAAGTTGTGCCACTTCGGTCAATTGCCGCGACGCGCTACCCAGCGTCACACCCATGGAATCAAGCAGCGAACGTTCGCGCTTGGCAGCGCCTTGCACCACCAAACCTTGCTGCTGCGCGGCGGCAGCAGCCCCTTGCACCTGCGCGGCAATCTGCTGCACTTCGCCGAGCGTGGTGCCGGTTTCATCCGCAAACTGGTTCACAGAGGAAGCAATCGTGCCCACAATATCATCACTCACGTCGGCGCGAACTGTGAGGTCCCGCTCAGAAAGTGCGAACACCGTCTGCAGCAAATTGATGGCGGAATTGTTGATGGCCTCGTTCTCGCGCGTTTTGACCTCAAGGGTGGCAATACGGTCATCCAGCAGGGCATCAAAACTCCGGCCCATGTGGGCCAGTTCGTCCTGGCCAGTCATTTTGGTACGCGCCAGCGAGTCACCTTTGTTGACTTTATCGATGGTGCCTTCAAGTTGTGCCAGGCCTTCAACTATTGACTTGTAGGTCAAGTAGGCAGCCACAGCCAACAACACGAGACCGAGCAAAACGGCAATCAAAAGGAAATTGAACGAAGACTGAACGGTTTTGGCCGCGACCTCCTTGGTCTGTGCAATCTTGCCTTCCAGAACCTTGTTGAATACCTCCTGTTCCTTCTCGAGTACGCTGAATTTTTCATTGAACGCGGCGCGGTTTCTTTCCAGCGCCGCTGGATCATTTGTGGGAAGGCCGGCGACCGTTTCTGCCGCTTTGGCGTAGTCATCGAACAACGCCGTCAGCTTGGCGATGAAACCCTTTGAGGTCGCGTCCATCACAGGATTGTTGTCGTTCGCACGCACGGCAACCCTGACTTTCTTTGCATTTTCGTTCAGGCTCTTGACCGCCTCTGCAGTACGCTCTGCACTGTTGTCCCTGACGGCGCCTGCATACTGCTCAACCAGGCCGCGCAGGTTGTCGTGCAGCATGTCCGTCATCATTTGATTCTGGGCCGCCAGGCCGAAGTCAGCGCCTGTGGCCGCAGTTTGTTCAAGCTGGTTGTTTGAGTTGATACCCACACCGCCAATCACCAGAACAACCGCGAACGCCAAAACCACCAGCGCGATTAATTTGGACCGAATCGTATTCAACATATTTTTCCCTGCAAGAAATAACTAAAGACGCGAAAAAATTGGGGCAATCAGATCAAGCCCATTGACAAAGTTTCAACAAAATTACTGACCTTGATTTCATGTGACAGCTGGCCGGAACTGCTTCGGGCCATCCCAATGCAAACCTCACGCAATCGCTCGGGAATTGCGCCTGAGTTGTCAAGAGGTTCGCGGGTATATTCAACTTGCATCGGCAGGCCTGTGAACAGAATTGCAACTGCACCCTCGATACTGCCGTCCACACGCCCCCCAAGCACCAACCTGTGGTGCCGGTCATGCATCGCAGACGGCTTGCCTGGGTCAAAATAGACTGCCAGATCAATCACGGGAACGATCCCGCCTTCAAAGTTGACGACACCCGCCAACCACGGCGGCGAACGGGGTACGTGGACCACTTCAAAGCTGTCAATGATGGCATTGGTCCAATTCATGTCCAGTGCCAAAGACCAGGTGCCACAGGTTACGACCGACCCAACATGGCGCTCCAAAACCTCTGTTTCCATCAGGCAACTGCCTCTTTGAAAATCGTTGGCGTGGTCAGGAAGGAGAATCAAAGCTGCGCCAGAATCTGCTCTGCGGTGTAGGGCTTGGTGACATAGCCTTTGGCACCGAGCATCTGCGCAAACACACGGTCCACCTTTTGGTCCTTGCTGGTGACAAATACGACGGGGATGTTCTTGCTGTCCGCGTCCTGCTTCAATTTGCGGGCGGTACCAAAACCATCAAGATCAGGCATGTTCACGTCCATCATGATGAGGTCTGGTTTGTCTGCCTGCACTTTGGCAAGTGCTTCAGTCCCTGACATGGCAACAGTTACAGCACAACCTGCGTCCTGAAGTATGCGCATCAGGTTTTTGCCATCTACGGGAGAGTCGTCAACGATGAGTACTTTTTTCATTGGGGTGTCCTGAAACTAAAACTAAAACTAGAACTGAAGTTGCAAATGTGTTGAGAATTGAATTGAAAGCTGAACACTGCCTCAGCGAAGCGCACAAAATTGAAATGAAATGAATTTGTGCCCAACAGCCCCGGGCCGCTCATCCTTGCAACTTTTGCGGGGTGGACTGAGCCGCACGCGCGCCAAATGTTGCAGCAACCGGTCTCGTTCCAGCAACAACCGGAGCTTTCGGCGAAGTTTTCGGAGCTGAATGCTGCGTCAACACCATGCCAAGCTGCTGCTCGTTCAAGGGCTTCGTCAAATAAGCGTCGCAACCGGACATCGATCCGCGAATTTTGTCAATGGTTCCACCCCGGCTGGTCAACATCACGACGACCGGGACCGTTGCCCGGCGCCCTTTATTCATCTTGATGGCGCGGCAAGTCTGATAACCGTCCAGCCCGGCCATCATGACGTCCAGAAATACAAACTGGAAATCCTGGTTTGCAGTCATCACCAAAGCCTCTTCGCCACTGCGTGCCAGCAGGCTCTCATAACCAAAGTGGCGCAATCGGCTTTGCATGAATTTCAAAGCCACATCGCTGTCATCCACGATCAGGACATTTCGCGCGGATGAAGGCGCTGCAGATGCAACTGGCGACGCGGCCCCAAAAACGTCAATGGTCCGGTTGGCAAATGAAGCAACCTTTCCGGCGGCAGCCGCTGCTGGGGCAATAACAGGTCTTGGCGCAGTGGTGGACCCGCCGATTCGAAAAGCAGAGTCTGCCAAGGAAGACGATTGTGACGGCGCCGGCATTACTGGCTTGGCCAAAACACCTGCCAAACCGGATACCGCAGGAAACCTCGCTTCTGGACTCGCAAAGCTTGCGGGCGCAGGCCGTACCGGCACTTGTACAGGAATAGCTGCGGGAACAGTTGCAAATGGAGAGGCTGCCACTGCTATCGGAGCCTGGACATTTGCTGGCGCTGCATGCTGGGGAACGCCCGGCGCCCCAGTCGGGACCGCAGTCGCCACACCAGCCGGAGCAACCAGTTCAACGGGGGAAACAAACGCACCCAGGCAGGTCAAAAGCGCGGTGAGCCTGAGTGGGCGCGGCAACACAGGCCACCCGGTCGAAAAATCCGAAGTTCCGACAAGTACGACACGTTGACCCGGATCCAGCTTTAGTGAAACGGCGTCTATATCTTGACGGGTAACCGCATTGATCAGAACCACTGATGCATCTTCGAATCGCTCGGTAACTTCCCAAAATGGCGCGCGCCGGGCGGCGAGTCGAAAAAACGTCTCTACCGTCGATTTTTCGAATGCCGAAAATCCAAGTGGAAAAACTTTAAAACTTGTTAGTTTTGGGTGTGTCATATTTTTCGTATGCGCGCTTCTTCACAATAAGTCGCTTCGTCAACCTTCGACTTGGATGCTGTCTCCGTCCATGCTGTTTTTATTTCAACCGATATTCAGGCTCTTGCACCGCGTTTTAGCCCAACAACGGTTGTTGTCAGGTGCAAACTCAGGATCCTCGGGTAAACCCCGTGATTTTGCACGGCTTTGTGCGCGTGAGCCAGTCACCTGACAGATGTTTGTTCAATTTGTGTGATTTTTTGATCACAAAGGAAGCCGGGGCAGATTTTCATTGGGTAATTGCACCTTATGAAGGCGGTAACTTTGAAATCCATTTTTACAATGCTTCATCCATTGACCACATCCGCCATGACCTCACTTGAAGCCGAATCCATCACGATACTGCGCGAGGCCGTGGCCACGTCGGTCAAACCGGTGATGCTGTACTCGATGGGCAAGGACTCTTCTGTGATGCTGCACTTGGCGCGCAAGGCGTTTCACCCAGCACCACTGCCCTTTCCATTGCTGCACGTTGACACCGGTTGGAAATTCCGCGACATGTATGCCATGCGTGCGCGCATCGCGTCGCAGGAGGGTACGCGACTCATCACCCACATCAACCCTGAAGGTGTGGCGGCAGGGGTCAACCCGTTCGACCATGGAAGCAGCTACCACACGGATGTCATGAAGACCCAAGGGCTCAAACAAGCCCTGGATGCCCATGGTTTTGATGTTGTGTTTGGAGGAGCCCGCCGCGATGAAGAAAAGAGCCGCGCCAAGGAGCGCATTTTTTCAATTCGCGCCGTTGGCCACCGCTGGGACCCCAAAGCGCAACGCCCCGAGCTCTGGCACCTTTACAACACCAACTTGCGGCCGGAAGAGACGCTGCGCGTGTTCCCCTTGAGCAACTGGACCGAACTCGATATCTGGGAATACATTCAGTCCGAGGGCATTGCAGTCGTCCCGCTGTATTTCGCAGCCGAGCGCCCGGTTGTGCGCCGGGGCGGCCAATGGATCATGGTGGACGATGAAAGAATGAAGCTTGAGCCGGGTGAAGTGCCGGTGTTGAAGCGGGTGCGATTTCGCACGCTTGGCTGCTGGCCGCTGACCGCTGCGGTAGCAAGCGACGCCGCCACACTGCCGGCGCTGATCGCTGAAACCTTCGGCGCTCGCACTTCAGAGCGGGAGGGCCGACTGATTGACGCGGATACCCCAGCTTCGATGGAGAAGAAGAAGCAAGAGGGTTACTTCTGATGGTCGCCACAGCCACCCTGGAGACATTTCGCTTCATCACTTGCGGTAGTGTGGACGATGGCAAAAGCACACTGATTGGCCGGCTGCTGTTTGACTGCAAGGCGATCTTCGATGACCAGATTCAGTCCTTGTCCACCGATTCACGCAAGTATGGCACCCAGGGTGACAGCCTTGATTTCGCCCTGCTGGTCGACGGTTTGCAGGCCGAGCGGGAGCAGGGGATCACGATTGACGTGGCCTATCGGTTTTTCGCCACCGACCGGCGTCGGTACATCGTGGCGGATACACCCGGGCACGAGCAATACACGCGCAACATGGCAACTGGGGCATCCACCGCCGACCTGGCCATTGTGCTGGTGGATGCCCGCAAAGGCATGCTGGTGCAAACCTGCCGTCACACCCGCATTGCGGCCATGATGGGCGTGCGCCATATTATTTTGGCAGTGACCAAGATGGACCTGGCCGACTATGACGCATCGGTATTTCACGCTGTCAAAGCTGGGTACGAAGCCTTTGCAGACCAATTCGGATTCGCCAGCCTCGACGTTATTCCGGTCAGCGGGTTGACCGGTGACAACGTCTTCATGGCAAGCGCCAAAATGCCCTGGTACACCGGCAAGACGCTGGTTGAACTGCTCGATTCTGTATCTCTAAAACCTGAATTCGATGCAACCACAAGCCAGGGGTTTCGCATGCCCGTTCAATGGGTGAACCGGCCTCACGCCGATTTTCGCGGGGTGTGCGGGCAGGTCGCCTCGGGTAGCGTTGCAGTGGGTGACCCGGTTCGGGTGCTGCCATCGGGTGTGCAGACCCGCGTCAAGTCCGTCCTGTGCGGCTTTGAAGAAGTCAGCCTGGCGCAGGCGGGCGACGCCATCACCCTGACTCTCACGGATGACGTTGACGCCAGCCGGGGTGATGTCATTGCGGCGCCCGACATGCCGCCCGAAGTAGCGGACCAGTTTGAAGCCAGGCTCCAGTGGATGACCCCTCAACCGCTGGTTGCAGGACGCCAGTACCTGATGAAACTTGCCTGCAGGCAAGTCACCGCGACGGTTACAGAAATCAAATTTCGAGAAGACGTCAACACCGGTGCGCACCTGGCAGCCAGTCAGCTTGCCATGAACGAAATCGCGGTGGTCAACCTGTCAACCAATGCACCGCTGGTATTCGAGCCCTACACCACCAGCCGCGTGCTGGGTGGTTTCATCCTGATCGACAAGATGAGCTTTGACACCGTGGGTGCGGGCATGATCTCATTCGCCCTGAGGCGCGCCGCCAACCTTCACTGGCAGGCACTCACGGTCGACCGGGCGGCCCGCGCTGGCGCCAAGAACCAGACGCCACGCTGCGTCTGGTTCACCGGATTGTCGGGCTCCGGAAAATCGACACTTGCCGACCTGCTGGAGAAGCGCCTGCATGCACAAGGACGGCATACCTATTTGCTGGACGGAGACAATGTGCGCCACGGCCTGAACCGCGATTTGGGCTTTACCGAAGCCGATCGCGTAGAAAACATTCGCCGCGTCGCGGAAGTTGCCAGGCTGATGGTGGACGCGGGCCTGATCGTTCTGGTCAGTTTCATTTCTCCCTTCACGACCGACCGGAAAATGGCCCGCGAACTCTTTGCCACCGGCGAATTCATTGAAGTGTTCGTTGATACGCCGCTTGCCGAATGCGAGCGCCGCGATGTGAAGGGCCTGTATGCCAAAGCCCGGCGTGGCGACCTCAAGAATTTCACCGGTATTGACAGCCCTTATGAGCCACCGCAGTCGCCGGAGCTGCACTTGCAGACCCTACAGGAGCCGCTGGACACTGCCGTGCAGGTGCTGCTGGACACACTGGCGTGAAATGCGCCTTGACTTGACGTCACCAACCTGGGTCAACCCGGCATTTCCTCATATCCGTGAACGCAGGTTTTGAGTGTGACCTTAATCGACTGAACATCCTCAGAACTGGCGGCCTTCTGCAACCGGTCCAGATGCACCTGCAGTTCAGGCCAGGGCATGAAGTCTTCCCGGGCTTTCATGATGCGCGGATGCGCGGTTTCGGTTGGGTTGTCCCCAATCAGCAGTTCTTCATACAGTTTTTCACCCGGACGCAAGCCGATGATTGAAAACTCGATGTCACCATCCGGATTTGCACTGTCGCGCACCTGCAGACCAGACAGCTCCACCAGGCGCCGTGCAAGGTCGATGATCTTGACGGGTTCGCCCATGTCCAGAACAAACACCTCACCGCCGCTGGCCATGGCTGCGGCCTGCAACACCAGTTGAACCGCTTCCGGAATGGTCATGAAATAGCGGGTCACGTCCGGATGCGTGACGGTCAGTGGCCCGCCATGCAGCAACTGGTCCCGAAACAGCGGTACAACACTGCCACTTGAGCCCAGCACGTTGCCAAACCGCACCATGCAAAAACAGGTTGCGTTTGACGTGTTGGCTTGCGCCAGTGCCTGCAACACCATTTCGGCCATGCGTTTGCTCGCACCCATCAGGTTGGTGGGGCGAACCGCCTTGTCGGTTGAAACCAGGACAAATCTGCTGACGCCTGAGTCTCTGGCCATCTGCGCCATGTTGAGCGTGCCAAACACATTGTTAAATATGCCTTCAGATGGGTTGCACTCCACCATCGGCACGTGTTTGTAAGCAGCAGCGTGGTAGACGGTCGCGGGCCGGTAATGATCGAATAACCAGGCAAGTCGGGACTTGTTCACCACACTGGCAAGCACTGGCACCAGTTCTACGCCCTTGTACTGCGTCTCGCACAGCGCCTGCAGCTCACGGTGCAGCGTATACAGGGCAAATTCACTGTGGTCGAGCAGCACCAGCTGCTTCGGCCGTTCGCTCAAAATCTGCCTGCACAACTCGCTGCCAATGCTGCCGCCGGCGCCGCTGACCAGAATCGTCTGGTTCTGCAAACTGCTCGCCAGCAGGTTGGCTTGCGGTTTGACCGCCTCGCGCCCCAACAGGTCTTCGACATCCAGTTCGCGAAAATCCCGCACCGTGACGCGACCGCTGGCCAGGTCGGTCAGACCCGGCAGCGTTCGGGTATGCACGGGCAGGTGGCGCAGGCTGTGGATGATGCGGTTCCTGCGTTCACGGGTTGCGCTGGGAATCGCCAGCAGGATGTCCGTCACCGCCAGTTTGCCCACCATGGCAGGCACCTGAGATGGCGAAAAAATGGGCAGGTCGTTGATCGTGCGCCCGATCTTGGCGGGATCTTCATCGACAAACCCCAGCAATTTGAACTGCCGCGTCATGGCAATCGCCGCTGCCGTTTGAACACCCACGACGCCCGCGCCAAAAATCAGCATCCGTGCCTGGTTGGGCTGGCGGCGCGGTGTGCCGAACCCGGCCAGCCAGAAGCGCGCCAGCGCGCGGCTGAAACTCACCAATAGCAAAAAGAAAATCGGCTGCAAAATGCCTATGCTTCTGGGCACGCTGGGCCAGAACAGCCAGTAAAGCAGGGGAAACAGCAGCAGCGCATACAGTGCAATCCCTTTGCTGATGGCATACAGCGCGTCAACCCCGGTGTAGCGGAATATCGCCCGGTACAGCCCCAAGCGGACAAAGATCGGAATGGCAATGACGGGGGCCAGAACATACGCCCACAACTGCGTCGCATCGGGCCAGTGCAATACCTCAAGACGCAGCGAAAACGCCATCCACATGGCCACCAGCGCGAGGATGACGTCTACCAAGACCACGGCCGCGCGCTTTGCATTGCGCGGCCATTCCAGAACCTGTCTATGCATTTGAATTGAGATTTCTAAAGATTCGAGCCAATCGCGCCAGCGAGAAGGTTACTATACTAAATATAGCAAACTTTATATATTATACGAGGGCTAGAGGCAATTTTGATCAGTTTTTTCAAGATTTTTGAGGTTCTGATAGAAAAAGTTAACTCACAGGTTAATTTTTGATGAGATCGGCGAACCGCACCAGGTCAACATTGCCACCGCTCACGATCACGCCAACGCGCTTGCCGGCCAACGGCAAACCAGCGTGCTGTGCGGCAGCGAAGCTCAGGGCGCCGGTTGGCTCCACCACCATCTTCATGCGTTCGGCGAAGAAGCGCATGGCAAGCACCAGTTGGGCGTCGGTTACGGTCACCACGCCATCGACGTCGCGCCGGATCAGGGCGAAATTGAGTTGCCCCAGGCTTTGGGTTTGCGCGCCATCCGCGATGGTTTGTGGCGTCGGAATCCGGATGATCTCGCCTTGGCGCAGGGACTGTTGCGCGTCGTTACCGGGTTCGGGCTCCACGCCGTACACCTTGCAGCCGGGCGCCAAGGCCCGCGCCGCCAGTGCAGAGCCTGACAGCAGGCCACCACCGCCCAGGCAAACCAGCAAGTAGTCCAGCGGGCCGACCTCGTCAAACAGTTCCTTGGCAGCGGTGCCCTGCCCGGCAATCACATCGGGGTGGTCGTACGGTGGAATCAGGGAGAGGCCCCGCTGGCTGGCCACGGACCGGGCGAGGGCTTCGCGGTCATCCTTGAAGCGGTCAAACAGCACAACTTCGCCGCCGTAGTTGCGGGTCGCTTCGATTTTGAGAGGGGGCGCATCCTGTGGCATCAAGACCGTGGTGGCGATGCCCAAGAGGCGGCCCGACAAGGCCACCGCCTGCGCATGGTTGCCGGACGAAAAACAGACCACGCCCGCCTGCTTCTGCACCTGGCCCAGCATCGCCATCGCATTGAAAGCGCCCCGAAACTTGAAAGCGCCCATGCGCTGGAAGTTTTCGCATTTGAAGAACAAACGGGCGTTGAGCAACTGGTCAGCCGTGGCCGACGTCAGCACCGGCGTACGGTGCGCGTGGCCATCAAGCCGTCCGGCTGCGGCCACCACATCGTCAAAAGTGGGAAGGGTTGGGGTCTGGAATGGCATGGCCCCAATATACTGGGTTGTGACTGCACTTTTAGGGCCGCTGCTCAAAACTTTCTCCTGGCAGGAACTGCGCCACCACCCGTGGCGCAACGCTGCGGCCGTGCTGGCGGTGACGCTGGGCGTGGCGCTGGCGTTTGCGGTGCATTTGATCAACGCGTCGGCGCTGGACGAGTTTTCGCAGGCGGTGCGCGCAGTCAACGGTGCGCCCGACCTGGAACTGCGCACCGCGCAAGGCAGTTTTGACGAAGCTGTTTACGCACAGGTCAACCGCATGGACCAGGTTTTACACGCGTCGCCCGTGCTTGAGATCAACACCTATGCGATTGCCCCGGGCGGCAAGCGCGCTGCCGTGCGTGTGGTTGGCGTTGACGCGCTTTTGGTGGCGTTTGTGGCGCCTGCCTTGATGCCGCAGCCAACCCGCACGCCGGGCGCTGTGGACGGCTCGGGCGCAGACCGGTTTGCCCTGTTCGCCCCTGGCAACGGCTTTTTGAATGCAGCTGCGCAAGCCCTGCTGGTGCCCGCGCAGGAGGGAACAGCGCCCTCAACCTTACAGTTGCAATCTGGCCTGGCGCTGAAAACTGTCCGTGTGGCGGGCAGCGTCAGCGCCACGGGGGCGGCCTTGATGGTGATGGACCTGGGTGCCGCACAGGACCTGTTTGAACGCGCGGGGCAACTGAGCCGCATCGACATCAAGCTTAAAGCCGGTGTGGACCGTGACGCCTTTGCCAATTCGTTGAAGGCAACGCCTGGCTGGCCCGCGCAGGTGGTTGCTGCAGCACCTGGCGATGCCGTGGCGCGCATCAGCAACCTGTCGCGCGCCTACCGAGTGAACCTCACGGTGCTGGCACTGGTCGCCCTGTTCACTGGGGCCTTTCTGGTGTTTTCAGTGCTGTCATTGAGTGTGGCGAAACGTGCCCAGCAATTTGCGCTCCTGGGCGTACTGGGCTTGACCAGCGTGCAGCGCCTGCGCCTGGTGTTGCTGGAATCTGGCGCACTCGGGCTCTTTGGCAGCCTGGCCGGCATCGGCCTGGGCACCGCGCTTGCCGCGTTGAGCCTGCGCACATTGGGTGGCGACTTGGGTGGCGGCTACTTTGCAGGCGTCGTACCTGCCCTGCACTGGCACACGGGAGCCGCTTTCGTTTACGCTGGGTTGGGGCTGGCCGCGGCGCTGGCGGGCGGCTGGTGGCCCGCGCGTCAGGCGGCAAGGCTGGCACCCGCGCAAACGCTCAAGGGCTTGGGTAGCCCAGCCCACGAGGGAAAGGGGCACTGGCTCAGCCTTGGCTTGATCGCACTCGGTGTGCTGCTGACCCAGGCCCCGGCGGTGTTTGACATTCCGCTGGCGGCGTATGCGTCGGTCGCGCTCCTCCTGGTGGGTGGGATTGCCGCGCTGCCGTGGTTGATTGCACTGCTGCTGGACCGCGCCAGCCCGCTGCTGCGTGGGCGCTTGATGCCCATGCTGGCCGTTGAACGGGCACGGCGCGTTCGGTCCAGCGCCAGCGTGGCCGTCAGCGGCGTAGTGGCATCACTCAGCCTGGCCGTGGCGCTCACGGTAATGGTGGCGAGCTTTAGGGAATCCGTCATGCAGTGGCTCGATGTGGTGCTGCCGGCAGACCTTTACCTGCGCACGGCCAACAGCCGTAGCGCGGGCGAAACGGCATTTTTTTCGCACGGGTTTGCAGAGGCGGTGGCCCGGCTGCCTGGTGTCAAACGCGTAGCGACCCAGCGCGCGCAGGCCCTGCAACTTGACACTGGTCGCCCCGCCATCACCTTGATCTCGCGCGACATCGGCACCCCCGCCAGCAACTTGCCATTGATCGGTGAGCCGCTGGCCGTGCCGCCAGGTCAGGTGGGCATCTTTGTCAGCGAGGCCATGGTTGACTTGTATGGCGCAGAACCAGGCAGCCAATTCCCCAAGCTCTCATTGGCATTGCCCGGGGCGTCGTTTTTTGTGGCTGGCGTGCTGCGCGACTATGCGGGTCAGGCTGGTTCCATCACGATCAACCAGGTTGACCATGAGCGCCTCACCGGCGAGCGGCGCACGAGTGACATCGCCATCTGGCTTGACGACGGCACCGATGCGGCGCAAGTGCAGAAGGCCGTGCGCAATTTGGGCAAGGCGACGCGGGCGGTCCAGGGCGACGCGCAAAGCGGCCTTGTGGGCGACGACGCAAACAGCGACCTGATTGAGGTCGATTCGAGCGTGCAGATCAGGGCGCAGTCACTGAAGATTTTCGACCGCAGCTTCGCCGTGACCTATTGGCTGCAGGCCGTGGCCATCGGCATCGGGCTATTTGGTGTGGCTGCCAGTTTCAGCGCCCAGGTGCTGGCCCGGCGCAAGGAGTTTGGCCTGCTGGTTCACCTGGGCTTGACGCGCAGGCAGATTTTGACCGTGATCGCCGGGGAAGGCCTGGCGTGGACCGCCATTGGCGCCGTCGCCGGACTGCTGCTGGGGCTGGCCGTCGCGGTGATTCTGGTGCATGTTGTGAACCCGCAAAGTTTTCACTGGACCATGGACCTGGCGGTTCCCTGGCTGCGCCTGGGGCTGTTGTGCGCAGCCGTCGTTGTGGCAGGCACCGTGACGGCATGGCTTGCCGGTCGCGCAGCAGCGGGGCGCGATGCCGTGCTGGCCGTGAAAGAGGATTGGTAGGGCTCTGCGTGGCTAATTTGCTGCGGAGCCGGGAGCGGCGGGCGACGTGTCAATAAACGCCACAACGTCGTCCAGTGTCGGTGCCAGAAAGCGCAAGGGGCGGGCCAGGGATGCAACCAGCGTGATGTGGCTCACACCGTCATACATCTTGAGCGTGACCGGTGCTCCCGCCGCGGTGAGCCTGGTCGCCATGGCCACCGTGTTGCGTTGCGGATCAATCAAGCTGTCCCTCAACGCTGCACCCAGAAAGGTTCGCGGTGCGGCATTGCTGGCAAAGTCAATCGGCTGGGTGTTGGGCGGGTAGTTCGGGTGGAAAAACACCGGCTGCGCGTCAGGGTTGGTCATTGGCAAAAACTCGTAGGGTCCGGCCAACCCGATGAAGCCCGCCAGATCAGACGGCTTGCGCCCAATTTCAGCCAGCCAGCGTGCGTCCAGTGCCAGCATGGCGGCGTTGTAGCCCCCCGCGCTATGACCCATCACAAAAACGCGCTTGGGGTCGCCGCCCAGGCGCGCAGCCTCTTTCAAGCCATAGCCCAATGCCAGTGCCGAGTCCTTCAAAAAATCAGGATAGCGGACCTCCGGATACAGGCGATAGTCTGCCACCAAGGTCAACACGCCGCGAGACGCCAGGGCTTCACCAGCAAACTTGTAGTCCGCCCTTTCACCCCGATTCCAGGAGCCGCCGTAAAAGAAAACAACCACGGGCCAGCCCGCCGCCGGTGCCGGGCTGCTGGGGCGATAAATGTCCAGCCGCTGGCGCATCAAAGGGCCGTAGGCGACGTCAGGACTGAACGTGTAACTGCTACTGGGGAGGACAGCGTTGAGCGTGCCCAACGGCGAGCAGGCGGCCGATGACAGCAAGGCGGCGAACGCCATCGAAAAGGCGCGCGCGAGCATGGTGAGTCGAGAGGTCATGAAGAATGTTAAACCAAGCCACAATAATGCATGGCACCTGATACCCCTCCAACCGACTCCTTGCTCAACACCGCCATCATCCGCATCGAAGCCGATTTTCAGCGCAGTGCCGACACGCACCTGATCGCCCTGCCCTTGCCGCAGTTCTCGGCGCTTGGCATCGACCTTTACCTCAAGGACGAATCCACCCACCCCAGCGGCAGTTTGAAGCACCGGCTGGCGCGCTCGCTGTTTTTGTATGCACTGTGCAATGGCTGGGTGTCTGAAGGCACCACGGTGATCGAGGCTTCCAGCGGCTCCACCGCCGTGAGCGAAGCCTACTTTGCCAAGCTCCTGGGCTTGCCGTTCATCGCCGTGATGCCCCAAAGCACGTCGCCCGAGAAGATCGCGCAAATCGCGTTTTACGGCGGGCGCTGCCACTTCGTGAATAACGCCAGCGCGGTGTATGACGAGGCGCACAAACTCCAGCGCGAGACCGGCGGCCACTACATGGACCAGTTCACCTACGCCGAGCGGGCGACTGACTGGCGCGGCAACAACAACATCGCGCAGAGCCTCTTCGTGCAAATGTCGCACGAGCGCTTTGCCATCCCCCGCTGGATCGTCGTGGGTGCAGGCACCGGCGGCACCAGCGCCACGATGGGCCGTTACGTGCGCTACCAGCGCCACGCCACGCAGGTGTGCGTGCCCGACCCTGAAGGTTCAGTTTTTGGCGAATATCACAAGAGTGGCAACCCCAAGCTGACGGGCCCCGGCTCGCGCATTGAAGGCATTGGCCGCCCGCGCGTGGAGGCCAGCTTCGTGCGCAGTGTGATTGATCGCATGATGGTGGTGAGCAATGCCGACTCGGTCGCCGCGATGCGGGCGCTGTCCACCTTGTTGGGCCGCAAAGTTGGCCCGTCAACCGGCACCAACTTCATCGGCATGCTGAACCTGGCACAGGAAATGCGCGCGCAACATCAAAGCGGCTCCATCGTCTCACTGCTGTGCGATGCGGGCGAGCGCTATCTGCCAACCTACCACGATGCCAGTTGGGTGAATGCGAATTTTGGCGACTGCGCGGCGGCGGCGGCGTGCGTCACGTCCTTGCTCGATTGCTGATGGGAGTTTGTGAATGGGCCTGATCAACATCCACCGCCGCTCTCTTTTGCTGGCCGGCCTTGCCGCCAGTTCAGGCTCTCACGCGCTGCCCGAGAAAAAGCTGGTTTTCCCACGCGATTTCGGCAGCCACCCCGAGTTTCGCACCGAGTGGTGGTACGTCACAGGCTACGTCAAATCGGCAGCGCGCGAGTTTGGTTTTCAGGTGACGTTTTTTAGGTCCCGGGTGGACGCAACCCAGAGCATGAAGTCCCGCTTTGCGGCCAAGCAGCTTGTCTTTGCGCACGGCACCGTGACCGACATTCAGGGTAAAAAACTGTTGCATGACCAGCGCATCGCCCGCGAAGGGTTTGACGTGGCGCGGGCCAGCACGACCGACACCGATGTGCAGATCAAGGACTGGTCGCTCAAGCGCAGCGCCAGCGGCTACCAGGCACAGGTCAGCGGCAACGGATTCAAGTTGGCGCTGACACTCAAGCCTACGCAAAAAGTGCTGCTTCAAGGCATTGACGGCCTGTCGCTCAAAGGGCCTCTGGATAAAAACGCGAGCTACTATTATTCCGAGCCGCAGCTTGAAACCCTGGGCACCGTCACGCTGGGTGGCAAAGACCTGGCTGTGCAGGGCACCGCATGGCTGGATCACGAATGGAGCGAGGAGCTGCTACCCACCGAAGTGGTGGGCTGGGACTGGATCGGCATGAACCTGTTTGATGGCGGGGCGCTGACCGCATTTCGCCTGCGCGACGCCAGTGGTCGCTCGGTTTGGGGAGGCGGCTCCCGGCGCATTCGCGATGGGCGGTCCTTCCCGTTCACCCCCAACGCCGTCAAGTTCAGCGTCGTGCGCACGTGGAAAAGCCCACTGAGCCAAGCCATCTACCCGGTGGAGTGGATCTTGCGCATGCCCACCGAGTTTTACACCGTCAAAGCCGTCATTGACAACCAGGAGCTGGACAGCCGCGCCTCCACGGGCGCCATCTACTGGGAGGGACTTTGCGACCTGTTTTCCGGCAGCGGCAAACACGTCGGCCGCGGCTACCTGGAGATGACTGGCTACGCGCGGGCGCTGCGGCTTTGATTCATGCCTCTTGCGCGCTAGTTTTTAGATAGCTAAAACGGCTTGCCCGGCGAGAGCCCGACGGCGATTAAATTCCTATAATTGAATGTTTTCCGGCGTTGACTCCAAATGGGTTGCCGAACCGGACTTTCGCCCCCATCTGGAATTTCATGACCGTTGAGCAAGCTCCCCTCCCCGTGCAATCTGCTTTTGCGCCCTTGGCCACTGGGCAGGCCAGCGCAAACGCAATGCCTTCTGCGGCGCCCAAGGCGGCCAAATCGCCCAAATCGCTGTCGGGCTTGCTGCCCTTCCTGAAGCCGTACAAGGGCCGTATCGCGCTGGCGGGGCTGTTTCTGGTGCTGGCGGCACTGGCCACACTGGCGTTCCCGCTGGCGCTGCGCAGCCTGATCGACGGTGGCCTCGTCAAGGGCGACTTGACCGACAAGGGCGCGCAGGTCATGGCGCTGCGGGATCACTTCGCCGCACTGTTTGGCGTGGCGGTGGCACTTGGCCTGTTTTCGGCGGGTCGCTTTTACATGGTGAGCTGGCTCGGCGAGCGCATTACTGCCGATTTGCGCAACGCCGTGTACGGCCACGTCCTGCACCAAAGCCCGGCTTTTTTTGAAAGCACGCAGACGGGTGAAGTGCTGTCGCGCCTGTCTGCCGACACCACACTGGTGCAAACCGTGGTGGGCTCGTCGCTCTCCATGGGGTTGCGCAATCTGGTGATGGGCATTGGCGCGCTGGCGGTGCTGGTGTGGACCAACCCCTACGTGATGACGCAGGTGCTGGGCGTGTTGATCCTGATCGTGCTGCCCAGCCTGTGGTTTGGCCGGCGCGTGCGCAAGCTGTCGCGTGCCAGCCAGGACCGCGTTGCCGATTCAAGCGCCATCGCCGCCGAGGTGTTGAACGCCATTCCGGTGGTGCAAAGCTACAACGCCGAAGGGCTGGAGGCAGCGCGGTTTGATGCATCCACCGACAGCGCCTTCAAGGTTGCGGTACGG
Organism: Rhodoferax sp.; assembly: GCA_031360805.1. Taxonomy (GTDB): domain Bacteria; phylum Pseudomonadota; class Gammaproteobacteria; order Burkholderiales; family Burkholderiaceae_C; genus JANYCG01. The sequence continues at coordinate 11,420 of JANMCB010000201.1, read as the reverse complement.
CGATCCAAGGCGCGGTCAGTGCTGGTGGCGTTCATCATCATTGCCACGTCGGCGGCGCTGTTGTGGGGGCTGTACCAGGGCACGCAGGCGGTGATGAACGGGCGCATTACAGCCGGGCACCTTGGGCAGACCGTGATTTACGTGATCATTGTGGCCAGCGCCTTCGCGGTGCTGGGCGAGGTCTATGGCGACTTGCTGCGCGCAGCGGGCGCGACCGAACGGCTGATGGAACTGCTGGGCAGCAAATCGTCCATCACGTCACCCGTGCGACCGGTGGCGCTGCCAGTGGTGCAAAGCGGCAGCCGCCTGGCGTTTGAGCATGTCAACTTCCATTACCCTTCGCGGCCCCTGCAGGCGGCGTTGTCTGACTTCACCCTGACCGTCGCGCCTGGCGAAACTGTGGCCCTGGTCGGCCCGAGCGGCGCTGGCAAAAGCACCGTGTTTCAGTTGCTGCTGCGCTTTTATGACCCGGACGCCGGGGCATCCAGCATATCGCTGGATGGCGTGCCCATCACCGACATCCTGCTAGCCGACTTGCGCCAGCGCATTGGCATCGTGCCGCAGGACGCGGTGATCTTCTCGACCAGCGCGCTGGAGAACATCCGCTACGGCAAGCCGGGTGCGAGCGACGCCGAAGTGCACGCCGCCGCCAAAGCCGCGTTTGCCGACGGGTTCATCAACGCCCTGCCAGAGGGCTACAACACCTTTCTGGGCGAGCGCGGCGTGCGGCTGTCGGGCGGGCAACGCCAGCGCATCTCGATTGCACGTGCCATGCTGAAAAACCCGCCGTTGCTGTTGCTGGACGAAGCCACCAGTGCGCTGGATGCAGAGAGTGAACGCATGGTGCAAGCGGCCCTGGAATCCGCCATGCAGGGGCGCACCACACTGGTCATCGCGCACCGGCTGGCCACAGTGCAAAAAGCCGACCGAATCATCGTGCTTGACCATGCCAAGGTGGTCGAGCAAGGCACGCATACCGCACTCGTGGCCCAAGGTGGTGTGTACGCCCGGCTGGCGGCTTTGCAGTTCAATGATGAGTGACCGGCGTCCGGATAGTTTGCTATATTATAAATAGCAAATTATTTATATAATACGAGGGCTAGAGACCAATTTTGTTGGTTTTTTGGCTTTTTAGGACCTGATTGGACCTGAAAATTAACTCCCAGGTTAATATTTTGCTCAAAACCTTGGCAAAACCATGCACAATTCGCATAACCTGACATGAAACCGGCCTTGGACAGGACGCGACCCAGCCCCTAAAGTTCGGGCATCGTTCATCCCAACAGGAATTGACCATGTCTCAAACGCCAAGCCCCACCTTCAAAACCACGGGCGTTGCGCTGCCCTCCTACCTTCAGGCCGACAAGCTCGGGCCCTGGGGCATTTACCTGCAGCAGGTGGATCGGGTCGAGCCATACCTGGGGCCTCTGGCGCGCTGGGTGGACACGTTGCGCCGCCCCAAGCGCGCGCTGATTGTGGATGTGCCGATCCAGATGGACAACGGCAGCATCGCCCACTTTGAGGGCTACCGCGTGCAGCACAACACCTCGCGCGGACCGGGCAAAGGCGGCGTGCGCTTTCACCAGGACGTGACGCTCTCGGAGGTGATGGCGCTGTCGGCATGGATGTCGATCAAGAACGCCGCCGTCAATGTGCCCTATGGCGGTGCCAAGGGCGGCATCCGTGTGGACCCGAAGACGCTCTCTTTAGGTGAGCTGGAGCGCATGACGCGCCGCTACACCAGCGAGATCGGCATCATCATCGGGCCGACCAAGGACATCCCCGCGCCCGACGTGAACACCAACGAGCAGATCATGGCCTGGATGATGGACACCTATTCCATGAACGAAGGTGCGACGGCCACCGGCGTGGTGACCGGCAAGCCGGTGGACTTGGGCGGCTCGCTCGGGCGGCGTGACGCCACCGGGCGCGGCGTGTTCACCGTGGGCGTTGAAGCCGCCAAGCACATCGGAATGGACGTGAGCACAACACGCATTGCGGTACAGGGTTTTGGCAATGTGGGCGGCGTGGCCGGCCGGCTTTTTGCCGAGGCTGGCGCGCGCGTGGTGGCGGTGCAAGACCATGGCGGCACCGTGTTTCGGGCAGCGGGGCTGGACGTGCCCGCGCTTTTGGCCCACGTGGCGCAGGTCGGCAGCGTGGCGGGTTTCACGCCGGCCGAGGTCATGACCAATGAGCAATTCTGGGAGGTGGATTGCGACATTCTGATACCCGCCGCGCTGGAGCAGCAGATTACCGAAATCAACGCGCACAAAATCAAGGCCAAAATGATCATCGAAGGCGCCAATGGCCCCACCACGCCAGCGGCCGATGACATCCTGCATGAGCGCAACATCCTCGTGCTGCCCGATGTGATCGCCAACGCAGGCGGTGTGACGGTAAGCTACTTTGAGTGGGTGCAGGACTTTTCCAGCTTTTTCTGGAGTGAAGACGAGATCAACGCCCGCCTGGTGCGCATCATGAAGGAAGCGTTTGCGGGTGTGTGGCAGGTGGCGCAGGACAACAAGGTGAGCCTGCGCACCGCCACCTTCATTGTGGCCTGCAAACGGATTTTGCATGCGCGGGAGTTGCGGGGTTTGTATCCTTAAACTCAAGCTTTGAGTTCAACGCGGGCTCAGGCCGGCGTTTGGTAGTCCGGGCGTGCTTACTGCACCGGCCCCTTGAGTGCGTCGGGCACAAAAAACGGCATGACGCCGATGCCTTCTTCAAGCAGCGCTTCGGTTTCGTCAGGCGTGGCCCGGCCCCGGATGCCGCGTTCTTCGGTCTCGCCGTAGTGGATCTTGCGGGCTTCTTCCGCGAACTTGCTTCCTACGTCTTCGGTCTGGGCCATGATGCGCCGGGTCATCGCCAGCCACGCGGTGGCCAGCGCATGCTCGGGCGGCAACATGGCCGCGACTTCAGTCGCTGTGGGTGATGTAGGGGCTGGGGGATTCGCTGACACCGACGATGTGCTGGGCGCATCTGAAACAGGCTGGCGCGCCTTGCCGAAGTTCAGGCGCGGTGCGCTCAGAAGCTTGGTGACCGTCGCGTTGCCGCACAACGGGCATTGCACCAGGCCGCGCGCCTGCTGGTCCTGAAAGTCGGCCTCCGACCCAAACCAGCCTTCAAACAGGTGGTTGTGCTCGCATTGCAGGTCCAGTACTTTCATGGGCGGATTATGCGTCTGCCTGACCAAGCGTGAGATTGAGAATGATCAATCACGGTGTTTGAAAAGGTAACGGTAGACGAAGCCAGGGAATGCGAAGGTCACGAAGAGTGCCGCCGTGATTGCGTAAAACTCCCAGCGCTGGGGTGCAATTTGCCCGGCGCGTTGCTCAAGCGCCAGGCCGACACCACCGACGATGAGGTAGAACGCCACCAGTTCCACCAGGCGCAACCAGGGCGTTTTTGGCTTCTGCAGCGCAATAACCGCCATCAGGCGCTGGCTGACAAACGGCAGATTGGCAGCGCAAAAGGCGGTTGCCACCAAAATCCAAACGGCAAAGGATTGAGACACGAAAAGGGCTGACGGGCTTTGAGCTGGCAGCGTTGGCCTAGGTCCCGAGCATCTGCTTGACGGCGTTGGCGCAAAGCGTCATGAGGCCGCTGGGCACAATGCCCAAAATCAGCACCAGCGCGCCGTTGATGGAGAGCACGGTGCGAACATCAGCCGGTGCCGATACTGTGCTGGCGGTGATGGGCTGATCGAAGTACATGACCTTGATCACGCGCAGGTAGTAGAACGCGCCAATCAGGCTCATCACCACCGCAAACACGGCCATACCGATGTCCATGGGCTGGCCCGAAGCGATCAGGGCCTGGAGCACCGACAATTTGGCATAGAAGCCCACCATGGGTGGAATGCCAGCCAGAGAGAACAGGCAGATCGCCATGATCGCCGCGTACAGCGGGCTGCGGTCATTGAGGCCGGCAAAGTCAGCGATTTCTTCGCTTTCAAAACCATCCCGCGCCAGCAGCAATATCACGCCAAAGGTGGCCAGTGTGGTCAGCACGTAGGTAATCACGTAAAACATTGACGAGCTGTACGCATTGGCTGCAGACAGCGTGTTGCCGTTGACAAAACCGGACATCAGGCCCAGCAGCACAAAGCCCATCTGCGAGATTGTCGAATACGCCAGCATGCGTTTGAGGTTGGTCTGTGCGATGGCGGCCAGGTTGCCAACCAGGAGCGAGCCGACGCTCAACACCATCAGCATCTGCTGCCAGTCAGGTGCCAGCGGCAGCATGCCTTCGACCAGCAGGCGGATGCAAATGGCAAACGCTGCCAGCTTGGGTGCGCCGCCAATCAGCAAGGTGACCACAGTGGGCGCGCCCTGGTAGACGTCAGGAATCCACATGTGAAACGGCACCACGCCCAGCTTGAACGCCAGACCGGCAACGACGAACACCAGACCAAACACCAACACCCGGTGATCCACATTGCCGGAATTGATGGCCTTGAAGACGGCATTGATGTCCAGCGAGCCAGTTGCGCCGTACATCATGGACAGGCCATAAAGAAGGAAGCCCGAAGCCAGCGCGCCAAGCACGAAATACTTCATGGCTGCCTCGGACGCGGTGGCGTTGTCGCGGCGCAGGGCAACCAGCGCGTAGCTGCACAGCGTCAGCAGTTCAAGCCCCATGTAGAGCACCAGGAAGTTGTTGCCCGAGATCATCACGAACATGCCCAACAGCGCGAACATGCTCAGCGAAAAGAGTTCGCCCCCGCGCAACATGTCGCGCCCGGCTGCATAAGGGCGGCCATAAACCAGGGTGACCATCACCGCAATGGCGGCAAAGCATTTGAGCCAGTTGCCCATCGCGTCGCTAACTACCATGTTGCCAAACCCGTAACCGGTTTCACCGCCGCTGGCGTATAGCGCCTGAATCAGGGCAACCAGCCCGAGCGTCACCAGCGTCAGCACATAGGTCAGCGTGCGGCGGGCACTTTTAACACCCAGGTCCACCAGCGCAATCACGCAGGCCATGGTGGCCAATATGATCTCGGGGTAAACCGTGATCCAGCTCAGTTTGTCAATCATTTCCTGGGTCTCATATTTCGATTCAGCGAGAACGGCTCCAACAAAGGCATCACGGTCAGTTCAATTTTGACGAAGCCACATGCTTGAGCAATGCAGCTACCGACGTGTCCATCACGTCAGTAAAAGGCTTTGGATAGACGCCCATCCAGAGCACCGCAACAGCCAACAGTGACAGCATGAAAAACTCGCGTCCGTTGATGTCGATCAGCGATTTCACGTCGTCATTTGCAACCGGGCCGAGGTACACCCGCTTGAACATCCACAGCGTGTAGGCGGCACCAAACACCAGCGCACTTGCCGACGCAAAGCCAAGCCAGAAATTGGCCTTGACGGCGCCCAGAATCACCATCCACTCACCGACAAAGCCGGCGGTGGCTGGCAAGCCGCAATTGGCCATGGCAAACAGCAGCGCAAAGGCAGTGAATTTAGGCATGGTGTTGACCACGCCGCCATAGCTTGCGATCTCGCGGGAGTGAACGCGGTCGTACAAAACCCCGATGCACAGGAACATTGCTGCCGAAACAAAGCCGTGGGCAATCATCTGCACCAGTCCGCCGGCCACGCCAAGATCATTGAAAATGAAGAACCCAAGGGTCACAAAGCCCATGTGGGCGACTGACGAATAGGCCACGAGCTTTTTCATGTCTTCCTGGACCATGGCAACCAGCCCGACATATACCACCGCAATGATCGACAGGGCAATGATCAACCAGGCCCATTCATGGGCAGCGTCGGGGGCAATGGGCATCGAGAAACGCAAAAACCCGTAAGCGCCGAGCTTGAGCATGATGGCGGCCAGCACCGCCGACCCGCCCGTGGGTGCCTCAACGTGCACGTCGGGCAACCACGTGTGCACCGGCCACATGGGAACCTTCACCGCAAAGGCCGACAGGAAAGCAAAGAACAAAAGCGTTTGCGTCGTCATGCCCAGCGGTAATTTATGCCAGGTGGCAATGTCGAAGCTTCCGCCAGACTTCGTGTAGAGGAAGATCAGCGCGATCAGCATCAGCAGCGAACCCAGCAGCGTGTACAGGAAAAACTTGAACGCTGCGTAGATTTTGTTGGGACCGCCCCAGATGCCGATGATCAGGTACATCGGGATGAGTGTGGCTTCAAAAAATACATAGAACAGCAGGCCATCAAGGGCACAAAAAACCCCGATCATCAGGCCGCTGAGTATCAGGAAGGCGCCCATGTATTGGTTAACGCGCCGCTGGATGGCCTCCCAGCCAGCAATCACCACGACCACATTGATAAATGCGGTCAACGGTACAAACCACAAGGAAATGCCGTCCAGGCCCAGGTGATAGCTGACGTTAAAGCGACCGATCCACGGTGCCATTTCCACAAACTGCATGTCAGCCGTGGCGGTATTGAACCCGGTCACGAGTGGAATCGTGAGCATGAAGCTCACGACGGCGCCCACCAGTGCAAACCAGCGGACCGCTTTTGCATGATCGTCACGGCCCAGGGCCAGCAAAACAATGCCAAACGCAATGGGCGTCCAGATAGCCAGGCTCAACAAACCCATTTTTATTTTTCTCCCGACACGTAGAAATTGGCTGGCGGCCGTTGCAAGGTTGCCATTATTTGAGCCATACGAAATAGGTCATCAGCACAAAAATTCCAAGAATCATGGCCAAGGCGTAGTGGTAAAGGTAGCCGGTTTGAAACCACCGCACCATGTTGGAAAACAGGGCAACCATTTTCCATGAGCCGTTTACCAGTGTTCCGTCAATCAAAGTCTGGTCGCCGCCCTTCCACAGCCCAACGCCCAAACCACGGGCGCCGCGCGCCAGGATATTTTCGTTGAACCAGTCAAGGTAGTACTTGTTTTCAAGCAGCGTATACAGCGGCATGGCTTTGACTTTGATCGCAGCGGGCAGCGCCGGATTGACCATGTACATGTAGTAAGCAGTCGCCACACCGCCAACGGCCAGCCAAAATGGCAGCGTCGAAAGCCCGTGCAACGCCATGGCACCTGGGCCGTGGAAAACTTTAGCCAGCTCCAGCATGCCCGGGTGGCGAGTCAAATCAACAAAGATCGAATCGCTGAACAAATGACCAAACAACATCGGCGTGATGGTCAAATAGCCAATCACGACCGAAGGAATTGCCAGCAGAACCAAAGGCAACCACACGACCCAAGGTGATTCATGTGGCTTCTGGTGGCTGTCATGATGGTCATGGCCAAGGTCATCATGGTGATCATCGTGCGCGTGGGCGTCCGGGTTCTGGTCGAATCTTTCCTTGCCGTGGAACACCAGAAAGTACATTCGAAACGAGTAAAAGGCCGTGACAAAAACACCCGCCAATACAGCGAATGAAGCAAAGCTGGAACCAGGAAGTTGACTGAGGTGAACGGCTTCGATGATGCTGTCTTTGGAGTAAAACCCGGCGAACAGCGGCGTCCCGATCAAAGCCAGTGAACCCAGCAATGCGGTGATCCACGTAATGGGCATGTATTTTCGCAAACCACCCATCCAGCGAATGTCCTGGTTGTGGTGAACGCCCATGATGACCGAGCCCGCCGCGAGGAAAAGAAGCGCCTTGAAGAAAGCATGGGTCATCAGGTGAAATACCGCGACAGAATAGGCGGACGCGCCCAACGCGACTGTCATGTACCCAAGCTGGGACAGGGTCGAATACGCAACCACCCGCTTGATATCGTTTTGTATGATGCCCAGAAATCCCATGAACAGCGCCGTAATGGCACCAATGACCATGATGAAGCTCAACGCTGCATCACTCATTTCAAACAGTGGCGACATTCGGGCAACCATGAAAATGCCCGCGGTCACCATGGTGGCGGCGTGAATCAGTGCCGAGATGGGTGTGGGGCCTTCCATTGAATCGGGCAACCAGACATGCAAGGGGAACTGCGCGGACTTTCCCATGGCCCCAATAAACAGGCAAATGCAGATGACGGTGATGAGCAACCAGTTGGTGCCGGGGAAAAGCAGCCCGGCAAGCTCACCGCGCCTGGCAAAGAGTTCACTGTAGTTCAACGTGCCAGAGTAGGCAGCAAGCAGGCCAATCCCAAGTATGAAGCCGAAGTCGCCCACGCGATTCACGAGAAACGCTTTCATGTTGGCAAATATCGCAGTCGGCTTGTTGAACCAGAAGCCGATCAGTAAATAGGACACAAGCCCCACGGCCTCCCAACCGAAGAAGAGTTGCAGCATGTTGTTGCTCATGACCAGCATCAACATTGAAAAGGTGAACAGCGATATGTAGGCGAAGAACCGGTTGTAGCCCTCGTCCTCTGCCATATACCCGATGGTGTAAACGTGAACCATCAGGGACACAAAAGTAACGACGCACATCATCATGGCTGTCAAGCCATCAATCAGAAAGCCGACTTCCATCTTGAGATCGCCCACGACCATCCAAGTATAAATCATCTCGTTGAACCGCGCGTCGTGCTGGACAACCGCGTAAAGCGTCATTGCTGAAAGTACAAATGACAGCAGCACGCCCAAAATCGTCAAGGTATGAGAGACACGCCGCCCGATGACGTTGCCACCAAATGAAGTGCCCAGTATCCCGGCCAGAACAGCACCGACCAGCGGCGCCATTGGCACGGCCAACAGGGTTGAAGCAGACAGCGTTTGACTCATGGCGTTGGTGGATGGATCAGTCGGACAAAAGGCAGGCTTGGCAGGAACGGCTGGAGAACGCGCACGTTTCAGCCTTTGAGCGTGTTGAGTTCATCCACGTTGATATTGGAATTGTTGCGAAAGAGCTGAACCAGAATTGCCAGACCAATCGCCGACTCGGCAGCGGCAACAGTAAGAATAAAGAACACAAAAATTTGCCCGTGCATGTCATTCAGGTAGTGCGAAAAAGCCACGAAGTTCATATTGACAGCAAGCAGCATGAGCTCGATTGCCATCAAAAGGACGATCAGGTTTTTACGGTTGAGGAAAATACCGATGACGGACAGCGCAAACAGAATCGCACCCAAAGAGAGAAAGTGCCCCAAAGTCAAAGTCATGGTTTTTATTCCTCTGGCGGCAATGTGGCGACAGGTGCGGCTGGTTTGGTCGGGTCCATCTTGAGCACCGTCATCCGGTCCTGAGACCGCACGCGCACCTGGTCCGAAGGACTCGAGTACTTGCTGTCCTTGCGCTGGCGCAGCGTCAGGGCAATCGCGGCGACCATGGCAACCAGCAGGATGAAGGCGGCTATTTCCAGTGGATATATGTACTGGGAATACAACAATTTGCCCAGTTCCTTCGTGTTCGAAGTGGGCGCCACCACTTGAGTCGCGAGGTCTATCGTTTTGACCGCTTCGGTGCTACGGAACCCCCCCATCAACACCGCAGCCATTTCAAGGGCAAGAATCGCACCCAATGTTGCTGCTGCGGGAAAGTGCTTCCAAAACCCCTGCCGCAAACTGTCGACGTTGATGTCCAGCATCATCACGACGAAAAGAAACAACACCATCACCGCACCGACATACACCAGAACAAGTGTGATCGCCAGGAATTCGGCCTTCAACAAAATCCACAATGCAGCCGCCTGTGTGAATGCAAGCACAAGGTACAGCGCAGCGTAAACCGGGTTGCGCGCTGTAATCACACGAAACGATGCAACCAGCATGACCGCTGAGAACAAGTAGAAGAAACCAGTCTTGATGTCCATGAATCGGATTATTTAAGCGTGAATTTCGTATTGGGATGGGAGGATACTTAGGCGTCGAATTTGCGCTTGATCAGCGGTATTTCGCATCAGACGCGCGCGCCGCAGCAATTTCATTTTCGTAGCGGTCTCCAACTGCCAGCAGCATCTCTTTTGTGAAATACAGGTCGCCCCGTTTTTCACCGTGGTATTCGAGAATGTGTGTCTCGACGATGGAATCGACAGGACAGCTTTCTTCACAAAACCCGCAAAAAATGCACTTGGTCAAATCAATGTCATAGCGGGTGGTGCGCCGTGATCCGTCATCGCGCACTTCAGATTCAATCGTGATGGCCATCGCCGGACACACTGCTTCGCACAGCTTGCAGGCAATGCAACGCTCTTCACCATTTTCATAGCGGCGCAAGGCATGCAAACCCCGAAAGCGCGGGCTCAGGGGCGTTTTTTCCTCCGGGAACTGAATCGTGACCTTGCGGCGAAAGGCGTACTTCCCTGTAAGCGCCAACCCTTTGAACAACTCCACCAGCAAGAAACTGGAGAGAAAGTCCTTGATCGAAAATGCAGGAGGCGCAAGTGTTGACGCGTTAGTGGACATCATTAACTCCAATTACTTCCAAATGGTGAAGGACGTCTGCATCCAGCTACCCACGACGACCAACCAAACCAGTGTTAAGGGAATGAAAATCTTCCAACCCAAACGCATGATCTGGTCGTAACGAAAACGTGGCAGCGTGGCGCGAATCCAGATGAACGATGTCACCACAGCGCAGGTCTTGATGCCAAGCCAGATCCAGCCGGGAATCCAGTTAAAAAAAGCGCTGTCAAGCGGGGGCAACCAACCACCCAGGAACATGATCGCCGCCAAGATCGACACCAGCCACATGTTGGCGTATTCCGCCAGGTAGAACATGGCATAGGACATGCCGGAATACTCGACCATGTGCCCGGCGACGATTTCCGATTCGCCTTCGACGACATCAAATGGGTGTCGATTGGTTTCAGCCAGGCCGGAAATGATGTACACCATGAAAATCGGCAACAGAGGCAGCCAATTCCATGACAGGAAGTTCAGCCCTTTAGCTGCGAATTGGCCCTGGCTTTGACCCATCACGATATCGGTCATATTCATGCTGCTGGAGATCATCAACACGACCACCAAACAAAAGCCCATGGCGATTTCATAACTGACCATTTGCGCCGACGCACGCAACGCGCCTAAAAACGCGTACTTGGAATTTGATGCCCAGCCTGCGATCACGACACCGTAAACCTCCATCGACGTGATGGCCATGATGAATAACAGGCCGGCGTTAACGTTGGCCAAGGCCGTTTCGGGGCCAAAGGGAATCACAGCCCAGGCTGCCATGGCTGGCATGATGGTCAAGATCGGACCCAACAGAAACAGGCCTTTGCTGGTCGCCGCCGCAGGAATCAAAATCTCCTTGCCCAAAAGTTTGAGCGCATCTGCAATCGGCTGAAGCAAACCGAATGGGCCGACCCGATTGGGGCCAATGCGGATTTGAATCCAGCCGATCAGCTTGCGCTCCCACAACGTGAGGTAAGCAACTGCACCCATCAATGGGGCCACGATGACGATGATCTTGATGAGAATCCACAGAACCGGCCAAGCCATCGCCACCCACCAAGGAGCGTTGACCAGCCCCTCACCCATTGAATGAATCGCGTCAATCATGCTGCGACTCCCGCATCGGCAGTCTTTTGCAAAGAAGACGCCCG